>SLJA01000186.1 GCA_007135355.1 Wenzhouxiangella sp. | reverse complement strand
GTCGAGCAGGATAAAGCGCCAATCCGGCCGCGCGATGGCCAGCGGCACGCCGGGCAGACCGGCACCGCTGCCGGCATCCAGAAAATGACTGCCACGCAGCGCGGGCAGTATGCTCAGGCTGTCGAGCAAGTGCCGTGCTACCATCTCGCCCGGTTCGGTGACCGCGGTCAGATTGTAGGCGCGATTCCAGCGTCGCATCAGGGCCAGAAAGGCAAGCAACTGGTCCTGCCGTTGCGGGTCTACGGCGACTTCCATCCGCGCCAGCCCCGCTGCCAGGACGGACCGCTGAGACAGCCACTCAGAACCCAGTGCGCACTCCTGAAATTCGCTCACGCTGCGTAGGAATTCCCATGAAACGGCCACTCATTATAGTTTTCGCTGCACTCGGCGCCATCTGGCTGCTGCTGCTGCCGTTGCTTGTGGGTCTGTACCTGCGCGGCGCGGTTCCGGAATGGACGGCGAACTGGCCAGACGCCGAAGCCGCGCAATTCGATCCAGGCTGGTTTCATTCAAGCTTGACCTGGTCATCCGCCGACGGCATCGATCTGGCCCTGCGTGCCCGTCATGTGCCGCCGCTGCGCATCGGCCTGCTGCGGGTGGAAGGAACGATCAGCTCCCCGATCACCCCGGAGCCGGCCCGCATCCGCAGCCATATCGGCCTTGCCGGCGGCTGGAATCTGTACGGCCTGCTGGCGCGGATCAGGGACCCCGGCAGTCTGGCGCTCGAAGCCAGCAACCTGAGCTTCAATCTGGCCAGCCCCGCAGGACAGCCGCTGACGCTGAACCTGCAGGCCGAGCAGATCGGCCAGGGCAGGATTGCCGACGCCGCACCGCTGGGTCCGCTACAGCTGCTGGCACGCCAGCATCAGGATGAGCGCGGCGCGCGCCACCTCGGCATCAACCTGACACTGGCCAGTGCAGGCCTGGGTGAAGCCGTACTGACGCTCAGCATCGGCCCGGCCGAAGCAGAAGCCCTGGCCGAGCTCCTGGATGGACTGGTGCAATGGGCCGGCAGCGAACCCGACTCGCTAACCCAGCGCCTGGCCCTGCTGAGCGTCGTCGGCGCGTGGCAGCAGCTGGCCGCGGGAGGGCTGGTCATCCGGGTGGAGCGACTGGCCCTGGGCGAGCACACGCAGGTCACGGCCAGCTGGGTTGCGCAGCGTCCGCAGCCGCGAATCGAGGGACAAGGTCATATCGGTGAAGTCGCCGACTGGTACGCAGCAATCGCCCCGCTCACCGGCCAGGACGCGGATCAGGCCGAGCTCATCACCGAAGCCTGGCTGCTGGCACTGGCCCAGAACGGCTGGGTTCGCCTGGACGGAGAATACTTCGAATTCATCTCGCCGACCGCGAGCGGAGACCGCGTTCAGTCCTCCGCGCCGTGAGTTGCCGGCCAGTCGTCCACTGGTGCCGCCGAGTCCCACTGTTCAACCAATTCAGCGTGCCGCAGGCAGGCAACCTGATTGCCGCCATCCAGGGTTTCCAGTTCCGGCACGCGCTCCGCACAGGCTGGAATCGCGTAGGGGCAGCGGGTACGGAAGACGCAGCCCGAGGGGGGCGACAAGGGCGAGGGGATATCGCCCTTGAGCGCGCGCCGGGCGCGCGCCCGTTCCCGCACCGGGTCGGGAATCGGGACCGATTCGATCAGCGCCCGGGTGTAGGGATGGCGCGGCTGCAGGTAGATGCTGTCGCGATCCGCCACTTCCATGACGCGGCCGAGATACATCACCATCACCCGGTCCGAGACGTGGCGCACCACCGACAGATCATGCGCGATGAAGATCAGCGACAGGCGCAGCTTCTTTTGCAGGTCATTGAGCAGGTTGATAATCTGGGCCTGGATCGAGACATCCAGTGCGCTGACCGGCTCGTCGCACACCACCAGACGCGGGTTGACCACCAGCGCTCGGGCGATGCCGATGCGCTGGCACTGACCGCCCGAGAACTCATGCGGATAGCGGTTGATCTGATCTGGTGACAAGCCGACCATCTTCATCATACCGGCGACGCGCTCGCGCACCTGCAAACGGCTCATCGACGGGTAGAAAATGCGCAGCGGCTCGGCCACGATGTCGCCAACCGTCATGCGCGGGTCCAGCGAGCCGGACGGATCCTGGAAGATCAGCTGAATCTCGCGCCGCTTCAGGCGCAGCGACTCCTCGTCAAGCTGGACCAGATCGTCACCCTCCCACAAAATCGTGCCGGATCGCGGCCGCACCAGGCCCAGGATCGCCCGCGCCAGGGTTGACTTGCCGCAACCGGATTCGCCGACAATGCCAAGGGTTTCGGCCGGATACACGTCGAAACTGACCTGGTCGACCGCCCGCACTTCCTGGTAGCTGCGTCGGAACACGCCCCCCATGGCAACGCGAAAGCGCACCGACAGATCCTGCACCTGCAGCACCGGCGCACGACGATTCATGCCGCCCCCGCGCGCGACGGCAACGCATCAAGATGACAGCGCTTGAAACGCGCCTCATCAATTTTTTCAAACCGGGGCTTTTCCCGACACAACTCCCAGGCATACAGGCAGCGCCCGGCGAAGGGACAACCAGTGGGCAACTCCAGCAGGCTGGGCGGATTACCGGGGATGGCGTTGAGAATGCCCGAACGGGCTTTGTCCAGGCGCGGCACAGAGTTCAGCAGACCCTCGGTGTAGGGATGGCGCGGATCAGCGAACAATTCATGCACCGGGGCCATCTCCATTTCCTGGCCGGCGTACATGACCAGCACGCGATCGGCCAGCCCGGCCACCACGCCCAGATCGTGGGTGATCAGCAAGATCGCGGTCGAGGATTTCTCCGACAGCTCGCCCATCAGGCTGTTGATCTGCGACTGCACGGTCACATCCAGCGCCGTGGTCGGCTCGTCGGCGATCAGCAAGTCCGGCTGGCACAGCAGGCCCATGGCGATCATGATGCGCTGACACATGCCACCGGATAACTCGTGCGGGAATTGGCGCATGCGCTGCTCGGGGTCGCTCAAACGCACCAGATTGAGCATCTCCACCGCCCGGGCCTTCGCCTCTTTCCGGCGCAAATCGCGATGATGGGTCAGAACTTCAACCAGCTGATCACCAATCGACATGTAGGGATTGAGCGAGGAGACCGGATCCTGGAAGATCATCGAAATCTTCGAGCCGCGCACCCGGCTGAGTTCGGCCACCGACATACCGAGCAACTCCTGGCCGCGGAACTTCACCGAACCACTGGCCCGACCGTTGCGCGCCAGCAGCCCCATGACCGCCAGCGCCGTCTGCGTCTTGCCCGACCCCGACTCGCCAACCAACCCCAGCATCTCACCCGGCTCCAGATCAAAGCTGATCCCATTTACCGCATGAACGACGCCCTCGGGAGTGTCGAAGCTGACGGTCAGGTCTCTGACTTCAAGTAAGGGCATTTCGAGGGGGGTTAGGGGTTAGGGGTTAGGGGTCAGGGGTCAGGGAGCATCGAGAAGGTATCGGTTTGCGCCACTGTAGCACTTGTGCCGGAAGCCTCGCCAGGTCAACAACTGAAACCGCTTTAACACCGTAAGTGACATAACGACCATGCTCCCTGAACCTTAAACCCTGAACCCCAAAAACATCACAGCCGATCCTTCGGATCCAGCGCATCGCGCAATCCGTCGCCGAGGAAGTTGAAGGCAAACAGGGTCACGGCCAGAAAGCCGGCCGGGAACAGCAGTGACCAGGGTGCGGTTTCCAGTTCCTGGGCGCCTTCATTGACCAGCGCGCCCCAGGAGGTCAGCGGTTCCTGCACGCCCAGCCCCAGAAAGCTCAAGAAACTCTCGACCAGGATCACCTGCGGGATGGTCAGGGTCACATACACAATCACCACGCCGAGCAAATTGGGGATGATGTGGCGGCGGATGATCTGCATTTCGGTACCGCCGCAGGCCCGCGCGGCTTCAACGAAATCCTTGTTCTTCAGGCTCAGCGTCTGGCCCCTGACAATGCGCGCCATGTCCAGCCAGTTGATTGCGCCGATGGCGACGAAAATCAGGAAGATGTTGCGCCCAAAGACCACCATCAGCACGATGACGAAAAACATGAACGGCATGGCATAGATCGCATCGACAAAACGCATCATCAGGTTGTCGATACGCCCACCGAAATAGCCGGCAATGGCGCCATAGGAAATGCCGATGACCAGCGACACCAGCGTGGCCACCACACCGACCAGCAACGAGATGCGCCCACCCACCATGGTGCGCGCAAACAGGTCGCGACCCAGGGCATCGGTCCCGAAGGGATGCCCGGTTTCCAGCGAGGGGGGAATGGAGTAATTGTCCCAGTCCGGAATTTCATGGTCCCACTGGCTCAGCATGGGTCCCACCGAGACCATCAGGACCATCAGGCCCAGAATGACCAGAGAAGCCACCGCCGCCTTGTTCTTGAGCAGGCGATGCCAGGCATCCACATAGAGCGAGCGGCCGCGAATCACGCGCATGTCCAGGGCTTGGGTGAAAGCGTCGCGTGTGGCTTCGTTCACCGCTCAGGCCCCCTGCTCGTCATAGCGGATGCGCGGGTCCAGCCAGGCATAGACCAGGTCGACAATGAAGTTGAACAGGATGATCAGCATGCCGTAAAGAATGACCACGCCCATGACCAGCGTGTAGTCGCGGTTAAGCGCGCCCTGGACAAAGTACGACCCGATGCCGGGAATGGTGAAAATGCGCTCCACCACGACCGAGCCGGTGAGGATGGCCGCGGCGGCGGGGCCAAGATAGGAAATCACCGGTAACAGCGCCGGCTTGAGGGCATGATTGAGAAGAATCTGCCGCTCGGGCATGCCTTTGGCCCGGGCGGTGCGAATGAAGCTGGAGTTGAGCACCTCGATCATGGAACCGCGCGTGATGCGGGCGATATAGGCGATCATCGGCAGCGCCAGGGTCACCACCGGCAGCACCATGCGCGAGGGCGAGAATGCCCAGCCGCCCGCCGGCAGCCAGCCCAGGGTGATGGCGAACAGCAGGATGAGCAGCGGTGCCATGACGAAGTTGGGGATGGAAATGCCGACCATGGCGACGCTCATCACCGAATAATCAGCCACCTGGTTCTGCCGCAACGCCGCCCAGGCGCCGATTGGAATACCGACCAGCAGGGCGATCAACAGCGCCAGTCCCCCCAGCGTGAACGATACCGGAGCGCCCTGGGCAATCAGGTCATTGACCGTCCAGTCCAGATAGTGAAACGAAGGACCCAGCTCCAGCCGCAGGATGTTCCACAGATAGCGGCCATACTGGACCACCAGCGGCTCGTCGAGGTGATACTTGGCGGCCAGGTTGGCCTCGATCTCCGGCGGCAGCGCCCGCTCGGAGTCAAACGGCCCACCGGGCGCAATGCGGATCAGAAAAAACGCAAAAGTGATCAGCAAAAACAGCGTCGGAATCGCCGATGCCAGGCGCTTGAG
>SLJA01000096.1 GCA_007135355.1 Wenzhouxiangella sp. | reverse complement strand
GGATCAAGCGCGACGAAACTTCAGGCGCAGCAGCATTCTGCGGAAAAAGGACAGGCGATCTATGAAGAGCCTCCCTTGCAGATGGTCGACCTCATGCTGCAGGCAAACGGCATGCATGCCCGAGAGATCGCGCTTAAAGCGCTTGCCAGTGGCATCCTGGGCCTCGACACAAAGCTCGGTATCGCGAATCACATTCCCAACGACCCCCGGAACCGAGAGGCAGCTTTCCTCGACCAGCGCGGGAGTCGATCGGGACAGTATTTGGGGGTTGATATAGATCTCGGGTGTATCGCGCTCCGGCGACAGATCCATGACCAGCACCTGCTGCAGCGCTCCAATCTGAGGAGCCGAAATCCCAATACCCGTCGCGGTGGCATTGAGGGTATCGACTAGATCCTGAACCAGGTTATTGAGCTCGACACCAAACTCATTGACCGCTGCAGACGGTGTTCGGAGCCGGCAGTCGGGATGAACAACGATAGGCCGCGCAGGCATGGCAACACCCGGTCAGGAGGAGGGCCCGGCATCAAAGGATGCGCGCGAGGAACTGGAGCGTGTGGACACGGATGCCGCGCCCGATTGTGCCGCATCGGCGTCCGAGGAATCTGTAGCAGCGGCAGCAGCGGCATCTACTCGGCCGGATTGACCCCGGCGCAAGAGCGGAAGGGCAATCGCGATCATGAGCAAGAGGAGGACAATCTCGATGCCGAAAACGAGCATGTAGCTACTGGCGATCGCATCGAACCCCCAAATTCCCCCGCTCGGCCCCACCAACGCCTTGATCAAATCGCGGAAGGCCCCGCTGAGGGCAATAGCGACCCCGGCGGCCGTGGCCTGCACCGAACCCCAAGCACCGAGCGCCAATCCAACCTGGTCCTTCGGGGCGCGATTCATGGTGGCAGTGAGCGTGCCGTGGGCAAAAAGAGCCGCACCCAAGCCGATGAGATAGTTGCCGACGAGGAAGGGGCCTATCAGATCCATGGGCCCGGCGACCATGACCAGCGCGAAAGCCGGCACCCCGACCAAGCCACCCGCGACAGTGATCCGGTTTGGATCTGAACCCTCGGCTCCAAGAACATACGAGGCAACACCAAAGCCCGTGAGCCCACCGAGCGCGAACAGCGCGGTCAGGCGTGTCGTCTCGGCGACCCCCATCCCTAGGACATGTCCACCGAACGGCTCCAGGAGGACATCGGCCATACCAAAGGCAAGCGTACCCACTCCAATGATCACCAGGTAATGCACTGCCCGATCACCCCGGCAAAAGGCCTTCCAGGAATCAATGAAAGAGGGATCAAGCGCTGGAGGTTGAGCGCCGCGCGGGGGGCGACGAACTTCCTGCTTCCACATGGCCACGGTGTTCAGAATCAAGGTGGCGACAGCCGCGGCCTGGAGTACCTGCACGAGTCGCCCAGGCGAGAAATCCACGAGAGCGGCGCCAAAGATCAGCGCGCTCGCGATCATGCCCAGCAGCAACATCACATACATCAGGCCGACCACCTTGGGGTGGGAGGCTTGCGGGGTAAGATCGGTGGCCAGCGCGAGGCCCGCCGTCTGGACGGTATGAACCCCGGCACCCACCAGCAGAAAAGCAATGGCTGCCGCCCCCTGACCCACCCAGGCCGGCGCGGAGGCCGCCTCACCCTGCCCGGATAGTACGAGCAAAGCGAAAGGCATGATGGCGAAGCCGCCGAATTGGACCAGCGTACCGCGCCAGATAAACGGCACCCTGCGCCATCCGAGCTCGGACCGATGATGATCGGAGCGAAAACCAATCAGAGCTCGAAAGGGGGCGAAGACCAGCGGGAGCGCGATCATGATCCCGACGAGCGAGGCGGGAACGCCCAGCTCGACGATCATCACGCGGTTGAGCGTGCCGACAAGGAGCACCAGCGCCATCCCGACCGAAACCTGAAACAGGGACAGACGAAGGAGACGACCGAGGGACAGATCCTCGGTCGCGACATCAGCAAAGGGTAAAAACCGAGGACCTAGCTCAACCCAAGTCCGTATTGCTTGCCCGACAAGCCCCTTCACATCACCCAAACCGATACCGCGTGAATCCTGTCAGGATTTCAGCGGTTCTCTTTCAGGAGAGGCAAGCCGAAGCTCTTGTGCCACGGTCTTTTGGTCTCTGCGAGCAGATTCATACCAAAGCTCTTTTCCCAAGGTCTTTTGGTCTTTGCCAGCAGATCTACGCCAAAACTCTTGTCCCAGCGCTGCTTTCTTGGCAGCAGGAGCTTCACGCCGAATACTTCGGACAGATGGAAGCCTGGGCTGGTCAACGCGGGGAATATCAACGACCAGATGCTGCTGCCTCGCGTCGACAAAACAGGCAGGCCGAGGAAGGATGAGAATGGCGCGGGGTTTCGGGGCTTGATCGGCTCCAGATCTTTGGTTGACACCGGCCCGCAGTCGTTCAAGATCTGCGTGACTCGCTCACCCCAGCCGAATTGCGCGTTGACCAGCACCAGGGTGGACTCACCGTCAGCCAACATCCGAGAGTAGGTGATGGCCTGGTCTTTAGTCAATCCGTCTGGCATTGCTTCAGGCGAGGCATCCGAACGCACCAAGAACAAATCCTCGGCGGGGAAATCCGTATCCTTCAGGCGCTGCAAAGCAGCTTCGGCACGCTCCTCCGTGGCATATATTCTTCCGACTAGTGACATTCTTGACCTCCCGCGAGAAAAACCTCAATGGCTGCTCCTACAGAGGGCAATCACACTCGTCGGAGACATCCGCTTAACTTGTATCAGCAATTCAGACGTGCTGGATGGCGCCTGTCAACGCGCTTTACATCAGCGTTTGAACTTTCGTTAAATTTCCGGCCCCGAAGGCTCACTTCCAGAGGACATGCTCACCGGAGCAGTGACGACCGAAAGGGCCGGAAGTGTCGGTCAGCCCCCCCAGAAGGCGGCAAACCATTGCGTATTGTTGAGAATCGCAAAGTGCACAAGCAGTGAGATGGCGGCTACGCTGCCGAGAAAGAGAGGCAGTCCGACCGTTGGCTTAACGACACACCAAATGCGTCCCTGATTCATACTCTACTCCTCAGCCCAACCAGGGCGTCCAAATGAACGCAAGTACATGCGCAAAAAGGGCTATCACGAAGAACACCCGCGCGCCGTCGATGACATGCTTATGAAGCTCTTCGGACTCCTTGATTGTCAGTCCCGTCGGCCATACCCGATCAGGATCATCAAGATCGTGTGACATATATTCCCTCCAAGGAATGTGGTTGAAAAACCAAGCTCTAACCCTAAAGTTGCAACTTGGAGTGGCGCAATAGGATAGTACAACAGCCGATGCCAAAATGTCAAGAACAACTCACACATAGGCTATCGTGAAAGCTCGCTGCTTTGTGCCTCTCTCACGCCGCCTGACCGTCGCGAATCGCTCCCTGAGCGCTTTCCAGATGCTTGATCGAGACGCGGTCGCAGCCGGCCTGTCTGGCCCGCTGTTCAGCAACATCGCGCAGTCGTTTTGCGGCAGAGATTCTGACCAGCACGGGTTGTTCATCCACATACTGCTCGAGTCGGCGCTGGGCATCGCTGTCCCAGGCCAGCTCGCCGGCGCGCGCGGGTGTCGGGTCAACCCGATCCAGCTCAGTACCTAACGGCAGGATGTGGAACAGCGCGTCGAACAGGGCGTTGCAGACTTCCTGAATCAGATAGGTGGCACCGGCGTAGCCCATGAAGGGCGTGCCGGTGTGACGCCGGATGATGGCGCCGGGGAATGAAGCCGGGATATACATCGCGCGTCCGGCGGTTTCGGCCAGGTACATGCGTTCGTTGTAGCTGCCGAACATGACCAGCGGCGGCTTTTCGGCAATCATGCGCCGAACTTCGGCGTTGTCCGGCTTGACGCCGGCTCTGCGCGAAAAAGAAAAATTGCATGGCAGGCCCATTTCGGTTTCCAGGAAATGGCGCATGCCGCGTGCGTAGGTTTCATTAGCGACCACGGCAAAGCTGGCGGTGCCGAAGAAATCCTGAGTCACCGAGCGCCACAGGTCCCAGATCGGTTTGATCGTGCTGTGCTTTTCGCGCTCGATGAAGGGTTCGGGGTCCAGACCCAGCAGCTCACCCAAAGCGCGCAGGAAGTTGGTCGTGCTGTGCAAGCCGATCGGCGCCTGCAGATACGGCTTGTCCAGCGCCTCGCACAACAGGCGTCCGAACTCCCGATACATGCAGATATTGACGTCGGCATCGACCAGACGATCGATATCGGCCAAGTGGCTGCCCAGCGGGAACACCATGTTGACCTCAGCACCCAGCCCTTCAACCAGGCGACGGATCTCAGCCAGATCGGACGGCATATTGAACATGCCGTAGCTGGGGCCGATGATGTTGACCCGCGGCGCATCGCCTTCCTCGCGCTTCTTCGGTCGGGCGCGCTTGGAGGCGAACTCGGTCCACAACCAGTACATGGCGCGGTCCGCGCTCTGCCACTGGTCTTCGTCAATGGTGCGCGGCAGGAAACGCTTCAGGCCCGTGCCTTCCGGCGTCACGCCGCCGCCGATCATCTCGGCGATCGATCCGGTTACGACCACCGAAGGCAGATCGGGATCCAAGGTTTCATGCGCGCGCCTTAACGCTTCTTCGGTACCTTTCTGACCCAGCTCATCTTCCGACAAGCCGGTCACCACAATGGGCAACTCGTGCGGGGGCAAACCGTCGGTGTAATGCAGCACCGAGGTCACCGGCAGGTTCTCGCAGCCTACCGGCCCGTCGATGACCACCTGCAGCCCCTTGACCGCGGTAAAGACGTACACCGCACCCCAATAGCCGCCAGCGCGGTCGTGATCCAGCACCAGCATCAGTCGATGTCCTGCGTGTTCTTTGTTGCAGCGCGCAGCTTTTCCATCTTCATGCGCTGACGCTTTTTGAAGGCGGGCCGGTCTTCGGGCACCTCTTCCCACACGCCGCTGGCAAAGCCTTCACCCACGCCGTCAAAGAACTCGCGCATGGTGTCAAAGCGCGACCGATTACCCATGGCCGTGTTGACCACCTGGGCCAGGGAGGCCGCACCCGCCGCACCCATCAGCGGGCGGGCTGATATCAGGTTGGTGAAATACAGCGCCGGGATGGCCAGCTCCTTGGCCTTTTGCACCACCGGCGTGGTGCCAATGACCAGATCCGGTTTGAATTCATGGATGGCGGCGAGATCGCTTTCCAGCGGGGCCCGGTAAGCTACGCGAACGCCGCGCGCTTCCAGCCACTCGCGGTCCGGTTCCGAGTAAGGCGTGCGCGGACAAGCGGTTGCGACATAACGCAGATCAGCCCCGCATTCGACCAGCAGACGGCCAACCAGCAGCTCCGAGCCTTCATAGCCGGACAGGGTGATGCGGCCCTCGATCGAGGTTCTGGAAAGGATTTCGCGAATCTGCGGCAGGCACTGGGCCTTGGCCGCATCGATGCGCTCGCGCTCGACTCCACAG
>SLJA01000043.1 GCA_007135355.1 Wenzhouxiangella sp. | reverse complement strand
GATCGGTGTTCATGTCGATGCCGAAACGCATGCGCAGGACCTTGGCCTCTCTGGGGGTCAGGCCGCCGAGCACCTTCTGTACCGTGTCGGTCAGCCCGGTGGTGGTGGCGGTGTCGACGGGTGAGAGGATGTTGATGTCCTCGATGAAGTCGCCCAGATGCGAATCTTCGTCGTCGCCGATGGGGGTCTCCATCGAGATCGGCTCCTTGGCGATCTTCAACACCTTGCGCACCTTGTCTTCCGGCATTTCCATCTTCACTGCCAGCTCGTCCGGCGTCGGTTCGCGGCCCATTTCCTGCAGCATCTGACGGCTGACCCGATTCAGCTTGTTGATGGTCTCGATCATGTGCACCGGAATGCGGATGGTGCGGGCCTGGTCGGCGATCGAACGGGTGATGGCCTGGCGAATCCACCAGGTGGCATAGGTCGAGAACTTGTAGCCGCGGCGGTATTCGAACTTGTCGACTGCCTTCATCAGGCCGATGTTGCCTTCCTGGATCAGGTCCAGGAACTGCAGGCCGCGGTTGGTGTATTTCTTGGCGATCGAAATCACCAGGCGCAGGTTGGCCTCGACCATTTCCTTCTTGGCCCGGCGGGCCATGGCCTCGCCGATCGACATCGAGCGGTTCAGCTCGCGCAGCTCGGAAATGCTCACCCGCTGGGCTTGTTCAAACTTGGCCAGCCGCTGCTGCAGGTCGGCAATCTGGTCCTTGTGCTCCTTGATTGCCTTGCCCCACTTGGTCTGGCGTCGTACCAGGCCGGCCAGCCATTCCGGGTCGGATTCGTTTTCCTGGAAACTCTTGATGAAGTCCTTGCGCGGCATACCGCTTTTGTCCACGCACAGCTCCATTATCTTGCGCTCTACGTCGCGCACGATGGCAACGTGAAAGCGCATGCGGTCAATCAGGTGGTCGAACATGCGCGGCGGCAGCTTCAAACGCATGAACTGTTCAGTGATCTGGTCCTTGAGTTCGTTGGTTTTCTTGCCCTTGGCACCGTAGCGGTCATACAGCTTGAGAAAGTGCTCGTGCAGTCGCTTGAGCTCATCGAAGTACTGCGTGACCTGTTCCGGGTCCGGCCCGGTGTTGACCGTCGGGGCCGGCTTGTCCTCGTCCTCGTCATCGATTTCATCATCGGCGAATTCGGCTTCTTCGGCCACCGCTGCTTCCATGGTGTCTTCAGAGATCAAATCCATCTCGGCCAGCAGAGTCGGGTCGATAAAGCCGCTGACCAGTTCGTTCAGGCGCAGGTTGCCGGCCTTCCAGACCTCGACTTCTTCCAACAAAGTGGTGACCGTGCCCGGAAAACGCGCCAGCGCCAGGTTGACCTGGTTCAGCCCGTCTTCGATGCGCTTGGCAATCGAGATCTCGCCTTCGCGGGTCAGCAGGTCGACCGAGCCCATCTCGCGCATGTACATGCGCACCGGGTCGGTGGTGCGGCCCAGCTCGGTTTCAACCGCAGCCAGCGCGGCTTCGGCTTCCTGTTGCGCCGTTTCGTCGTCGGTGTCGGCGCTGGCCGCATCATTCAGGATCAGGGCATCGCCATCTTCGGGCGCTTCCTCGAAGACCTTGATCCCCATGTCGTTGATCATATTGATGATGTCTTCGATCTGCTCGGGATCGACGATGTCGTCGGGCAGATGATCGTTGACCTGGGCATAGGTCAGCCATTGGCCCTGTTCCCGGCCCTTTTCGATCAGTTGCTTGAGCTGTGACGGTCGCGGTGTGTTGTCCATAAACGAGTGCTTGCCTTAATCCTGGCGGTTATCGAGACGCAAGCTCAAAAGCTCGCGCAGTTCAGCGGTTCTGTGGTCGTCCAGCCCCCCTTCAACCAGCTGGGCCTGCTGGAGCTCGCGGACTCGCTCTTTGACCTGTCGCAGACGAATCCTGGCCATGGTGTCGGCCAAAGCCTGTGGCATCGCGTCCGGATCACACACATCCTGTGCCGCCAGGCGGGCCAGCCAGGGTGCTTCCGGACGCTCCCGCCACAACTCCAAGAGCTTAGCCGTGGAAAGGTGGGGTTTTTCTGAGCAAAAGTCAACCAGTTCGCGCAGGAAATCCAGTCCTTTGACGGGTGCGGTGATCTCAAGTAGAAAGACTGCGTCCCCGCGAGCCAGTTCCGGCCGCTGCACCAGCAACGCGACAGCGTACTGTACTGGCGTCAGCGAACGGTCTTGGCCGGCCTGAGCCGACCGCTCTCGTGCAGGTGTCGAGGGGCTGCCGGCCAGGCTTCGCTGTCCGCTCAGGCGCTGAAGCTCGGTTCGCATCAGATCGGCAAACGGCCCTTGAGGCAGCCGGTCGAGATAGGGTTGGGCCAGAGCAACCAGGCGGGCGCGGCCGTCGAGAGTTTTCATGTCGACCTGGGCGGCCAATTCCTCGAAGAAAACCTGCGACAGCGGCCGGGCCTGGTCCAGCTGGCGGGCGAAAGCGGCTGCGCCGCCAGCGCGGACCAGGCTGTCGGGGTCCTCGCCCTCGGGCAAAAAGAAAAACCGCACCTCGCGATTGTCTTTTATCAGCGGCAGGGCGGTCTCCAGTCCGCGCCAGGCCGCCTGGCGTCCGGCGCGGTCGCCGTCGAAGCAGAACACCACCACGGGCGTGGCTTTGAACAACAAGTCCAGATGCTCCGCTGTGACCGCCGTGCCCAGGGTGGCCACGGCATCGGTGAAACCAAACTGGTGCAGGGCGGCGGCGTCCATGTAGCCCTCGACCACCAGGATGCGCTCCGGCAGGCCGCCGCGGCGCACCTGGTACAGCCGATACAGCTCGCGACCCTTGTGGAAGACCGGAGTTTCCGGTGAGTTCATGTACTTTGGCCCGCGGTCGCTTAAGGAGCGCCCGCCAAAAGCGATCACCCGGCCGCGGCGGTCGTGGATGGGGAACATGACGCGGTCGCGGAATTTGTCGGTGACGCGACCCTGGCCGCTGCTGACCAGCCCGGCGCGCTCCAGTTCGTCCGGCGCGAATCCCGCCCGAGTCAGCTCGTTGTTCAGGGCCTGCCAGGCATCCGGGGCATAGCCGATGCCAAATTCATCAACGGTGACTTTGTCGAAGCCGCGCTTTTTCAAGTAACCGCGGGCGGTCTCGCTGGCGCCGAGCTGGCGACGAAACCAGGCCTGGGCGGCAGCCAGGGCCTCGTACAGCCGGTCGTGGCGCTGGCGCGGGGCCAGGCCGGCCTCGCGCGGGACCTCAAGGCCGGCGCTGTGGGCCAGTTCCTCGATCGCGGCCGGGAACTCCAGACCGTCGTAGGCCATCACGAAGCCCACAGCGGTACCATGCGCGCCGCAGCCGAAGCAGTGGTAGAACTGCTTGGCCGAGCTGACCGTGAAGGACGGGGTTTTCTCGTCATGAAATGGGCACAGGCCCTTGAATTCGCCGCGGCCGGCCGGTTTCAGGGCCACGCGCGCAGAGATGATGTCGACGATGTCGACCCGCTCCAACAGGGATTCAATGAAATCTTCGGGAATACGACCGGGCACCGGTCAACCACCGGCGGCCGGCCTTCAGCCGGCCAGACGGGCCCGAACCAGACTGGAAACCTGGCCCATGTCGGCGCGGCCTTGCGCCTGAGCCTTGATCCGGCCCATGACCTTGCCCATATCGGCCATGCCGCTGGCGCCGGTGTCGGCAATGGCTTGGTCGATCAGCTCCCCGAGAGCCGCTTCGGACAGGGGTTCGGGCAGGTAATGCTGCAAAATGGCAATTTCGGCTTCTTCGGCTTCGGCCAGCTCGGGGCGATTGCCGCCGCGATACTGCTCAGCCGACTCGCGCCGCTGCTTGATCATCTTTTCCAGCGTGGCCAGCACCACGCTGTCATCCGCCTCGGTGCGCTCGTCGACTTCGCGCTGCTTGACCGCCGCGCTGGCCATGCGCAATGTCACCAACCGCGCCTTGTCTCCGGCGCGCATGGCTTGCTTGATGTCGTCGAGCAGTTGGTCTTTGAGGGACATAATCGGGTGAGGCGGGAGCCGCCGGCGTCAGCGCCGGCGCAAAGCCATCAAGGCTTCCTAGTACAATCGGCGACGGTTGACGCGCTCGCGCGACAGCTTGCGCAGATGCCGCTTGACGGCCGCCGCCTTCTTGCGCTTGCGCTCCTGGGTTGGCTTTTCGAAGAATTCGCGGCGCCGTGCCTCGGCAACCACGCCAGCCTTTTCGCAGGAACGCTTGAAGCGCCGCAGGGCGTATTCAAACGGCTCGTTTTCTTTAACCTTGACGCTGGGCATTAAAACTCGGTCCAATTTTCAAAGTGGAAAGTTCCCCATTATAAACCGGATTAATCAACAGATGCAAAGTGTTCTGGGTATAGAAACGTCCTGCGACGAAACCGGTGTGGCCATTTACCGGTCGGGTGCCGGCATTATCGCTGACCTGGTCTATACCCAGGCCGACCATGCGGCTTATGGTGGCGTGGTGCCTGAATTGGCCTCACGTGATCATGTGCGCAAGCTGCCGGGCATGCTGCGCGAAGTGCTGGATCGGGCGAACATGGTCGCCAGCGACCTGGACGGAGTGGCCTACACGGCCGGTCCAGGCCTGGCCGGGGCCTTGCTGGTCGGAGCGGCGACGGCCGTGGCTTTTGCCGCCGCTCTGGGCAAACCGGCAATCGCCGTGCACCACATGGAAGGGCATCTGCTCTCACCGCTGCTTGATGGCGAAGACCAGCTGGACTTCCCTTTCGTGGCCCTGCTCGTCTCCGGCGGTCACACCATGCTGGTCGAGGTGCTCGGCGTGGGTGAATACCGCCTGCTCGGCGACACCCTGGACGATGCGGCCGGCGAGGCCTTTGACAAGACGGCTCGTCTGCTGGGCTTAGGGTTTCCGGGCGGGTCGGAAGTCGCGGCCCTGGCCGCCCACGGCAATGACCAGCGCTACGATTTTCCGCGTCCCATGGTCAATCGCCCCGGCCTCGATTTCAGTTTCTCGGGCCTGAAGACGCATACCCGGCTGTTGGTCGGCAAGGTTGGCCCGGCCGACTACGCCGATGTGGCCGCCGGCTTCGAGCGGGCCGTGGTCGAGACCCTGGTGATCAAGTGCCGGCGGGCGCTCAAGCAAACCCGACACAAGCGCCTGGTCATTGCCGGCGGCGTCAGCGCCAATCGTCGATTGCGCCAGGCCCTCGACTCGGCCTTGCCCGGACAGGTGTACTATCCGCCGCTTCACCTGTGCACCGACAACGGCGCCATGATTGCCCACGCCGGCTGGCACCGACGCGGCGAGGGCCGAACGGACGGCCGGATCGCCGTCAAGCCGCGCTGGCCGCTGGACCAGCTACGGTCGCCGAGCTCTGGTGAAAGGTGATTAGTTGGCAGTGGTCTGCCCACAATCCAACCCGTAACCCGCAAGTCCCTGAACCCTGAACCCGGAAACCTGAACCCTCCAAAATGGACATCGTCTTCATCTCCGACCTCGACATCGACACCGTCATCGGCATCTTCGACTGGGAGCGCGAGATTCG
>SLJA01000038.1 GCA_007135355.1 Wenzhouxiangella sp. | reverse complement strand
GAGGACATGCCGCCGCTGGAAAGCATCGACCAGGGCGGTAGCGTCGCCGCGTTTTTCTCGCCCAAGGTCAGCGAGGGCCTGCGTCGCAGCGCGCTCAGAAGGCTATGGCGGCAGCCGGAGTTTTCTGCCGAGGATTTGCTCGACGACTACGCGCGAGACTATACCGGGCGCGAGCCGCTGGGCGATATTGTCACGGCCGAGATGCGCTACCGTGCCGAGCAGTTGCGCCAACGCATGGAGCGCAAGCTCAAAGAGGGTCTGGCCGAATCCGACCAGGCGGTTGAGCCCGATCAGGTCGACGCCGAGCGCGTGGCCGCGTCTGCTGACCCGGCCGGGTCGGAACCCGCGCTCGACCGCGCTGACGCCGAGCCCGAGGAGCGCACCCTGGCCGGCAGTCCGGATCGCTCAGCGGATCAAGGTCCGGACGCGTCGGACCCGGACAGCGCGTCGGAATCCGGCCGCGGCCGGGTCTGATTGCCGATACCCCCAAATCTATCCAGAGGAACTCTGTGGACGAACAAACACTAGACCCGCGGTTGCTGGCCGCGACCACCGCAATCGGGCAGGCGCGCGCCGCCGCCCTGGAAGCTTTCGATCCGCCGCCTGACCCGCTGGAGTGGGTGGAATATCACTCCGAGGGTCGCTTGCTGATCATTGGCCCGGCCGATGAGGCCTGGCCGATTGCCGAACAGCTCAAGGCCCACCTGAAGTGCACCCTGCTCGCCACCGAGCCGCCTTCGGAAATTCCGGAAACGGCGCCGCCCGGACGCTACCTGGACGGGCGGCCGCGCGAGCTTGAGGGTTACCTGGGTGCGTTTACGCTCAAAGTCGAAGTCGATCGCGGTCGGGTGCTGGATGCCGGCGCTGCCTTCGGCATCGATCCGGGGACGTTCGACCTGGTGCTGGACCTGGACGGGTCGGCTGACTCGGGCGTGGACGAGCCGCCCGTGGGCTACTATCGCGCCCGCAACCAGGCGCAGCGGGAACGCGCGCTGGCCGAGTTGCCCGACATGAAGGGAGCGTTTCAAAAGCCCCGCTTTTTCGCCTATGACCCCGACATTTGTGCGCATGGCGAGCGCGGCCTGAGCGGCTGTCGCAAGTGCGTGGACGCCTGCGCCACCGGAGCCGTGTTCAGCATCGGCGAAAAGATCGAGGTCGACCCCTATCTGTGCCAGGGTTGCGGCAGTTGTGTCACGGTCTGTCCCTCGGGCGCGATGCGCTATGCCGCGCCGTCGTCGGAAGACTTGCTCGACTCCATCCGCCGTCTGCTGGCGGATTTCCGTGAACAGGCCGGTGCTGACGCCCCGGCCCCGGATGTGCTGCTCTACAGTGCAGAAAGCAGCCAGTCGACCTTGACCGCGTTGGCGCCGGAGTTACCGGAACACGTGCTGCCGGTCGCGGTGGAAGATGTCGGCGCGATCGGCGCGGACACCTGGCTTTCACTGCTGGCCTACGGCAGCGGTCGCGTCGTCTTGTTGACCGGGCCCGAGCCGGCGCCGACGCTGGTGGATGCCACACAGCGCCAGATGGACATTTACCAGGTCATGCTGGAGGGCATCGGTGACGCGCAAGCAGCCGATCGCCTGTTGCTGCAGGCCGGCGAGCTGGATCCGGCGGTGTTGGCCGAGCCGCTGCCCAGCCTGGTGCACCGACCGGCCACGCATGCCGCCATCGGGACCAAGCGCGAGATCATCCGACAGGCCCTGGCGCATCTGCATGCGCAGGGCAAAGCGGAGGTCGGCGACACCATCAAGCTGCCGGCGGCGGCGCCGTTTGGCGAAATTCTGGTCAATCAGGAAACTTGTACGTTGTGCATGGCCTGCGTTTCGGTTTGCCCGGTGTCAGCCATCCAGGGCGGTGGCGACTTGCCGCAGCTGCACTTTCGCGAAGAGCAGTGTGTTCAGTGCGGCATGTGCGAAACGGCCTGCCCGGAGGACGCCATCAGCCTCAACGCGCGCCTGCATTTCCCGGCCCATCTGGAGCCCGCGCCACGACTGCTCAATGAAGAAGAACTGCACCATTGCCCCGGCTGTGGCAAGGCCTTTGCCACCAGCAAGATGATGGAGAGCATGACGCGCCGACTGCAGGGTCACTGGATGTTTCAGGACCCCCAGGCGCTGGAGCGGCTGCGCCTGTGCGAGGACTGCCGGGTTCAGCAGCTCTACGCTGACGAAGGCGGTATCGAAATCCACCGCACCGACCGCAACGCTTAAGACTTTCGTCTGATACGCCATCACGCAATCTTGACGGGAGCCTTCAGCCGGCGGTAGAGTGACCGTTCGGGGTAATGATGAGAATGAAATGCATGATTCAGAGCAGCATGGAGCCATCCATGCCGACTATCCGCCTGACCACGAAGCGACCGCCAGCGACAAAACAGATTCTCAGGCGGACGCAGTTCGGGTAGACACCTATGCGCTGCTGGCGGCCCTGCTGCGCCAGCCGCCGCCTCAGGAATTGCTGCGGTCCCTCGCCGCGGTCGAGCCGCCAGTGGCTCAGCCCCTGCGTCCCACCCGTCTTGAAACCGCCTGGTTGAGCCTGGCTGGCGCCGCCAAAGGGGCGCAGGCAGCGGACGCTGAAGACGAATTCAACCGTCTGTTCATCGGCATCAGCGGCGGAGAAATGACGCCCTACGGCAGCTGGTATATCAGCGGTGCGGTGATGGACAAGCCGCTGGCCGCGCTGCGGGATGATCTGGCGCACTTTGGACTGCAGCGCGCCGAAGGCAACGCCGAACCCGAAGATCATGCCGCTTCCATCTGCGAAACCATGGCCCTGCTGGCAGACCCCGAGCAGGGTGTGCCGCTGGCCGAGCAACATGAGTTCTTTTCCACCCATGTCGGTATCTGGCTGCCACGGTTCTTCCAGGACCTGCAGAACGCCAAGAACGCCGCTTTCTACGTCTCGGTCGGCCAGCTCGGCGAGGCGTTCATCGAGTTTGAAAAAGTCTGGCTGAAGTTGCCGGAATGATCTGGAGAAGTGAGATGAAAAAACACCCAGGAAAGAAAACATCGCCCGTGGATACCGGCCGCCGCCGACTCATGGCGGGTGCAATCGGCATCGGTGCCGCAGCCGGGCTCGGGCTGACCAGCCTGAGCAGCCAGGCCCAGCCGGCCGAGCAGATCAAGCCGACGGAGAAGGGCACGAAATACCACGAAACCGAGCACATTCGCCGGTACTACCGCCGCGCGCAGGAAGTCTGACGGATCACTCGATCCGCGACGAAATAGAGGTTGGAGGAATATCGATGAAACTGATTCGTAAACACGCTGTAGGAGCGGCCCCGGCGACATCCGCCAGGCAATTCAACCGCCGGACCTTTTTGAAGCGTTCCGGTCTGACCGCCGGCGGCACGGCGCTGGCCGCAGCCATGCCGCTGGGCATGATGCGCCGGGTCGACGCGCAAGTGCCACCGGAGCGTAATGCCGGACCGGTGGAGACCAAGCGCACGGTCTGCACCCATTGCTCGGTCGGCTGCGGCGCGATTGCCACGGTCCAGAACGGTGTCTGGATCGGCCAGGAACCGGACTTCGATTCTCCCTTCAACCTGGGCGGTCACTGCGCCAAGGGCGCGGCCTTGCGCTCGCACGGCCACAGCGACAAGCGCGTCAAGTACCCGATGAAACTCGAAGGCGGGCAGTGGCGCCGCATCAGCTGGGATCAGGCGGTGCAGGAAATCGGCGACAAGATGCTTGAGATTCGCGAAGAGTCGGGGCCTGACTCGGTCTGGTTCTGCGGCTCCTCCAAGGCCAGCAACGAAGGCGCCTACCTGCAGCGCAAGTTTGCTGCTTTCTGGGGCACCAACAACATGGATCACCAGGCCCGCATCTGCCATTCGACCACGGTCGCCGGGGTGGCCAACACCTGGGGTTATGGCGCGATGACCAACTCCTACAACGACATGCATCGTTGCAAGGCCATGATCTTCATCGGCTCCAACGCCGCCGAGGCGCATCCGGTGGCCATGCAGCATGTGCTGCGCGGCAAGGAAAACGGCTCCAAGCTGATCGTGGTCGACCCGCGTCTGACCCGCACCGCGGCCCACGCTGATCAGCACATCCGCATCCGTCCGGGCACCGACATTCCGTTTGTCTGGGGCCTGCTCTGGCACATCTTCGAAAACGGCTGGGAAGACAGCGAGTACATCCGCCAGCGCGTTTACGCCATGGATGAAATCCGCAAGGAAGTGGCCAACTGGACGCCGGACAAGGTCCAGGATGTGGCCGGTCCGACCGAAGCCGAGATGTACCAGTGCGCCAAGACCCTGGCCGAGAATCGTCCGGGCACGATTGTCTGGTGCATGGGTGGCACCCAGCACCATGTCGGCAACGCCAACACCCGCGCCTACTGCGTGCTGCAGCTGGCGCTGGGCAATATTGGTGTGGCCGGCGGCGGCGCTAACATCTTCCGCGGTCATGACAACGTGCAGGGTGCGACCGATGTCGGTCCCAACTGCCATACGCTGCCGGCCTACTTCGGACTGGCCGACGGCGGATGGCGGCACTGGGCCCGGGTCTGGGATGTGGACTATGACTACATCCGCAACCGCTTCGACGACTACAGCCCCAATGGCACGCACAAGATGAACGTGGAGGGCATCCCGGTCTCGCGCTGGATCGACGGGATTCTTGAAGACCCGGCCAACATGGGCCAGCGCGACAATATCCGCGCGGTGTTCTTCCAGGGCCACGCCGTCAACAGTCAGGTGCGCCAGCCGGAAATGAAAAAGGCGGTCGAGAAGCTCGACATGGTCGTTATCTCCGACCCCTACCCGACCCATCTGGCCGTACTGTCGGAGCGCACCGACGGCGTCTACCTGCTGCCGACCGCGACCCAGTTCGAGCAGTCCGGCTCGTGCACGGCGTCGAACCGTTCGCTGCAGTGGCGCGAGAAGGTCATCGACCCGCTCTACGAGTCCAAGACCGACGCCCAGATTCTCTACCTGTTCGCGCAGAAGTTCGGATTCGATGATCTGATGTTCAAGCACATCGCCATTGATGCGAATGGCCAGCCGAGTCCCGAAGACACCTTGCGCGAGATCAACCGGGGCGCCTGGACGATTGGCTACACCGGCCAGAGCCCGGAGCGCCTGAAGCTGCACCTGGAGAACAAGCACACCTTCAACACCACCACGCTCAAGGCCGAGGGTGGCCCGTGTGATGGCGACACCTATGGCCTCCCATGGCCGTGCTGGGGTACGGCGGAAATGAAGCATCCGGGCAGCCATGTGCTGTATGACACCAGTCTGCCGGTGTCCAAGGGCGGCTTGCCGTTCCGCGCCCGTTTCGGCACAGAGCACAACGGCGTCAACATCCTGGCCGAGGACTCGTGGAGTGCCGGCTCCGAGATTCGCGACGGCCATCCTGCGGTGACCTACGGCATGTTGCGTCGTTTCGGCTGGCATACCGAGTTGACTGCCGACGAAATGGCTTCGATCGCCTACGTCGCCGGTCTGG
>SLJA01000171.1 GCA_007135355.1 Wenzhouxiangella sp. | reverse complement strand
GCGCTGCATGAAGCCGGTGAGTTGCCCGAAGGTCAGGGCCGCTGGTCGTTCCTGCGCGAGATTGCCTGGCGCGAGTTTTCCGCCCATCTGCTGTTTCATTATCCGCATTTGCCCGATGAGCCGCTCAAACAGCAGTTTGCTGATTTTCCCTGGCGCGATGCGGAAGATTACGAGCAGGATCTCAAGGCGTGGCAGCAAGGTCGCACCGGCATCCCAATGGTTGACGCCGGCATGCGTGAACTGTGGCACAGCGGCTGGATGCACAATCGGGTGCGAATGATCGTTGCGTCCTTCCTGACCAAAAATCTGCTGATCCCCTGGCAGGAGGGCGCACGCTGGTTCTGGGATACCTTGGTCGACGCGGATCTAGCCAATAATACGGCGGGCTGGCAATGGACGGCCGGCTGCGGTGCTGACGCGGCGCCTTATTTCCGAGTCTTCAACCCGGTGTTGCAAGGACAGAAATTCGACCCGGAAGGCAATTATGTGCGCCGCTGGTGTCCGGGTCTTGGCGACCGCAAGGCGGATGTTCATCAGCCGCTGAGCAAACCCCATCCAGACGGTTGCTATGCGGAACCCATTGTTGATCTAAAGGCCAGCCGCGAGAGAGCGTTGGCGGCTTATGCGCGGATCCGCAAGTCATGACGGCCGCTGCTTGAAGCGCGACGTCTGCGTTGTCTGACTGATGCTGCGATGGCACCAGTGCCAGGGTTCCCAGATAATGCCGTGCCGGTTATTCGGGCCCAATGTTTCATGAAAGCCGAAGTAGGCGGCATTGGCTTGCAGCCAGCGGTAGGCGCTGGTACCGGCGAAGTCTTCTTCCAGCGCTGCCGAGCCGGGTGCCTTGAGATCCAGGGCCCGTCCGCTATGGTGCTGGCTGTATCCGGGCGCGGCCGAGACGCACAGAATGCGCTCGAGGTTCAGGCCCCGCTTGAGCTTGGCCCGGATCAGACCAGCCTGGTAGTCGCGGCCGCGAAAGCCTGACACCACTTGCAGGACGACCCCGGCGCGGGCGGCCGTGTCGCGCATCTCGCGCCACGCTTGCGCGGCCTCCGGGTGCAAGAATTGTTCGCGGTCATAGACATCGAAGCCGATCGACTGCAGGTCGGCACAGTCGTCGATCATGCGCAACCGCCGCTGCGCCCCGTAGTGCGCCGGGATGCCCAGCTGCCGCTGCAGCGCAAGCACTTCGCGGACCCAATCGGCGGCGTTTTGTTGCAACGATTTACTGACCCGCACCGGGCTGGATGGAGGCATGTCTCGGTCGATGCTTTCATAGCCCAGGGCCGACATGAAGCGCAGGGCGACTGGTTGAACCCGGCAATGAATACGGCCGATTCCGTAGCACAAGGCCTGATGTTCGGCCGCTTCGATCAGCTGACGGGCGGCGTGACGGTCCAGCAAGGCCGGATTGAGATGGCATGCAACCAACTGCTGGCGCGCCAGATCCAGTGCGATGATGCCGGCCAACTGATCACCTTGCTGGGCGACGACGAGGCAGTCGTCCCCGACCAGGACATGCAGCGCCTGGTGCAGAGACCAGTTTTGGTCATCACTGTGCACCAGATCGGGCAAGCGCGCGGCAATCAGCCGCTCAATGCCTCGCATGTCGCCGGCCCGTGCCGGGCGGATCCTGGCTGGAGGCCTTTTCTTTTGTGCCGATCTGTCCACCGGTTTTGGCCGTGGGTGCTGGTTTGCCTTGCATCGTGCTATATTTTTGCCGTGTTGCCAAGTTCGGAAATTCGTTGGCTGCAGCGCGGTACGATCGGGCTGATGCTGCTGACTGCCTTGTTGGCACTGCTGGTGGTCCCGGCGCGCCACGCCTTGGGTGAAATTTGGCCGCCGCGGGTTCAGGAGTTGGTGTTATCGAGCGGTGAGCTTCAGTATGTGCCCGCGGCGGTGCCGATGGCCCCGGACTCAATGGATCATGAAGTCGTCGCCAGCTCCTTCCCGCACTCGCTTTTGGCGTTGAAACGTCTGGACGGTGAGGTCTGGTATGGCTACGCCGTTGATCTGGATGCCGAGCCGGGGCTGTGGTGGGTCGAGATCGGCCATGTCCTGACGGCGGTGGATCAGGCCACTATCGGCGAGGTCTGGGCGCCCAACGGACTGTCCCTGCGCGGCCGGCTGGAAGTCATGAGGACGCGGCTGGAGGCGCGCTGGCGTGCGCGGTCGAGGCAGCCGGCGACTGTGGAGGCACCCGAGCAATCAGCTGAAAGCAACGACGTCTGATATTGTCTCCGCGCCAGTCATGGCCATGAGCAAACGATCAACGCCCATGGCGATGCCGGAGCACATCGGCAAGCCCTCGGCTAGCGCGGCCAGAAGCAGCGGATCGATCGGCATTTCGGGCAGGTTCAAGGCTCGTCGACGGCGGTTGTCGGATGCAAAACGGCGCGCCTGCTCGGCTTCATCGCGTAACTCCTGATAGCCGTTGGCCAATTCGATGGGTCCGGCAAACACTTCGAATCGTCGGGCAAACCGCGGGTCCGTGGTGTCGGCTTCGGCCAACGCGGCCTGAGAGACGGGATAGTGATGAACAAGGGTCAGTTGGTCTTCCGGCAGCGCGGGCTGCAGTCTGGTGGCAAATAAATAGTCCAGACGCATGGGTCGATCACAGTCCGCGGGCAGCGTGTCGGTGCGCTGCCACAGCATGGCATCTTCGATGCTCAACGGATCGAAACCCAGAGTCTCGACGAACAGTGCCTGCCAGCTGACGGTTCGTGTTTGCCATTGTCGCTCGACCAGCGTGCCGCAGTGTTGGATCAGATCGAGTGCCTCGGCGCCGAGCTGGTCCCATGTCAGGCCCACTCGATACCATTCAAGCAGGGTGAACTCGGGCTGATGCAAATGGCCTTGCTCGCCGGCACGCATGACTGGGCCCATCTCATACAAGTCACCGAAGCCGGCCGCCAGCAGGCGCTTGTGGTAGTACTCCGGCGATGTGCGCAGAAAAAGCGGGCTGTCTTTCAGCGCCAGACTCTCGATTGCCGGTTCGGTCACCCCGCTGGGGGTCAACATGGGGGTTGTGACCTCAATCACCGATCGGTCCGCAAAGTAGCGTCTGATCTTGGCCTGCAGGGCCGCGCGCAGGCGCAAGGTCTGGATGCTGCCGCTGGGGCGCCAATGGGCCGGATAGCCCTCAGGCACTGAAAGCGCCCAACTTCAGGCTCAGGCCCAAGCGCGCCAGATGCTGAACTTCTTCGTCCAGGTCATGGCTGGTCAGGGGGTGCGAATCCAGCCAGCCGAGGGGCAACTGCAAGCGGATTTTTTTCGGGCTCTTGGCGCGGAGCCGGAAGTCGGTAAAGTCGCTGTCGGAACGGGCGCGAAACAGCGTCACGGCCAGTCGCAGCAGCGCCAGCATGTGTCGGCCGGCCTGTTGCAGGCGTGGCGGCAAGGCAGCAATGCGCTCTGGGTCCGGGCGATCTCGCTGCATGGCGACCAGGGCCGATAGCAGCGCCTGCTCCTGGCGGGTAAAGCCTGGCATATCCGCGTGCTCCAAAATATAACCGCCGTGCTCGGATGAGCGCTCATGAGCGATTGCCAAGCCGATTTCGTGCAAACGGGCGGCCCAAAGGAGCAAGTCGCGATGGACCTCGCGCAGCTGCAGCCGGGTGCCGACCTGCTCGAAGGCCTGATCCAGCCAGCCGACCACCCGATCGGCCTGCGCCGGGTCGCATTCGTAGCGACGCGCCATGTTAGCCACGGTCTGTTCCCGCGGATCGTCGTCACTCAAGCGGCCGAGCAGATCGAACAACAAGCCTTCGCGCAGCGCGAAATCCGATGTTTGCAAGCACTCGATGCGCAGGGCCTTCATCACGGCGTCGAGGATCACTAACCCGCCCGCAATCACGGGACGGCGACGCTCGGATAAGCCGGGCAGGGCCAGTTCATCAACCGCACCCGCCGCGATCACGCGGTCGCGCAACTCGCGCAGTAATGGGCGCGTGATGCCTAGCGGTTCGCCGGGAAAGAGTTGCGTGAGCATGGACTGCACCGCTCGGATAGTGCCGGACGATCCAACCGCCTGGTCCCATCCATAGTCGCGGAATGTGGAGCTGAACTGCTGCAGTTCTCCCAAAACCAGACGCCGGGCATCGCGCCATTGCGCAATGCTTAAGCGACCGTCCGGAAAAGCCAGGCGGGTGGTTGCCACACAGCCGAAGGGAATGCTCTCGGCCAGCACCGGGTCGAGCATATCGCCGGCGACGACCTCGGTCGATCCGCCGCCGATGTCGATGACCAGACGACGATTGACGTCCGCCGGCATATTGCGACGAACCCCGATATACACCAGGCGCGCTTCTTCACGGCCGCTGACGATGTCGATCGGGCAGCCCAGTGCCGTTTCGGCAATCACCAGAAAGGTGGCGGGGTTGCGCAAGCGACGGAAGGTCTGCGTGCCGACGGCCCGGATGTTGCTTTCCGGGATATCCCTCAGGCGCTGACCGAACCGGGCCAGGCAGTTGAGTGCGGCTTCGCGGGTGGCCGGCTCCAGTTGGCCTTGCTCGTCCAGGCCGCCGGCCAACCGCACCATTTCCTTGAGGCGATCAATGACCCGCAACTCGCCGTGCTCTTCGCGTGCCACGATCATATGAAAGCTGTTGCTGCCCAGGTCAACGGCAGCAAAGATTTGCCGTTCAGGCATCAAGTGCTTCTGCCCTCAATACATCTTGCAGCGCAATACTGTCTTCTCCATCCGCGGGGCAGGCTAGCTCATAGCGGCCGTCCGCTTGCAGTTCCCAGGCGCTGCGGTTGTCGGCGAAGGCCAGCTCGATGGACTCGCGCAGCACGCGTTCGGCGCCTTTGGGGTCAATGATCGGGTAACAGGTCTCGACGCGCTGGAACAGGTTGCGCTCCATCAGATCGGCGCTGGCGGCGTAGGTTTCGGGCTGTCCGTCGTTGGCGAAATGATAAACGCGGCTATGTTCCAGAAAACGGCCCAGAATAGAGCGTACGCGGATGTTTTCGGACAGGCCGGGTACGCCCGGTCGCAGGCAGCAGATACCGCGCACCACCAGCTGGACCCGCACGCCCGCGCGCGAGGCGTGGTACAGGGCGCGGATCAGCTCCGGTTCGGTCAGGGAGTTCATCTTGGCGCAAACCCTGGCCGGCCGGCCCGCCTCGGCGTGAGCGGTCTCACGCGCAATGCGGTCGAGCAGAAACCGGTGCAGGTCAAACGGAGACTGGACCAGCTGGTTGAGGGCCTGGGCCCGGCCCAGCCCCGACAATTGCAGAAAAATCCTGTGCACATCCTGAGCCAATTGCGGCTCTGCACTCAGCAGGCTCCAGTCGGTATAGGCCTTGGCTGTCCCTTGATGATAGTTGCCGGTTCCGAGGTGGATGTAGCGGTGCAAGCGCCCGCGCTCACGGCGCACGATCAGCATCATCTTGGCGTGGGTCTTGTGGCCGACCACGCCGTAGACCACTTGCACGCCGGCTTCCTGCAAACGCGTGGCCAGCGTGATGTTGGCTTCCTCGTCGAAGCGGGCGCGCAGCTCCACAATGACGGTGACATCCTTGCCGGAACGGGCCGCTTCAACCAGTAATCCGACAATGGCCGAATCGACCCCGGTGCGGTACAGCGTCTGCTTGATTGCCAGTACCGATGGATCGTTAACCGCCTGGCGCAGCAGATCGACGACCGGCTGGAAGCTGTCGTAGGGGTGGTGCAGTAGCCAGTCCTTGCGCCGGATGGCAGCGAACAGGTTGCCCGCCGGCAACAGTGGTTTGGCCGTGTGCGGCTGGAACGGAGGGAATTTGAGGTCAGGGCGATCGGCCAGGTCGCAGATGGCGCTCATGCGATTGAGGTTGACCGGTCCGTCGCAGCGGTAGACGCTGTCGTCCTGCAGTCCGAACTTGGCTGCCAGGAAACGAACAATACTGTCAGGACAGTTGGTGGCGACTTCGAGGCGCACGGCTTCGGCGAAGCCGCGTCCGAGCAGTTCACCTTCCAGCGCGCGCGCCAGGTCTTCGATTTCCTCTTCGTCGACGAACAGTTCGCTGTTGCGGGTGACCCGAAACTGGTAGCAACCACGCACCTTCATGCCGGGAAACAGTTCGTCGATGAAGGCGTGCAGGATGGAAGATAGGAACACGAAGTCGTTCGGGCCGCGCGTGTAGCTTTTCGGGATGCGAATAATGCGTGGCAAGGAGCGTGGCGCCCGCACCAGCGCCATGCCGCTGTCGCGCCCGAACGCGTCCTGGCCCTCCAGCGAGACGGCAAAATTCAGGCTTTTGTTGAGAATGCGCGGAAAAGGGTGGGCCGGATCCAGTCCGAGTGGACTCAGCACCGGCATGAGTTCACGGCGGAAGTGGTGATGCAGCCAGCGCCGTTGTTTGCGCGTCCACTTGCTGCGCCGAACAATATGAATGCCTTGTTCGGCCAGTTCCGGTGTCAGCTCTTCATTCATGACGTGATATTGCTGCTCGATCATCTTCAGCACGGCCTGGCGAATGGCTTCCAGTACCGCCTTGGGCGTCATCCCGTCCGGCCCCGGTTGATTGGCGCCATGCTGCATACGCTGTCTGACCGATGCAACCCGGACTTCGAAAAACTCGTCCAGGTTGGTGCAGGAAATGCAGAGAAAACGCAGCCGCTCGAGCAGGGGAACGCGGGGATCACTGGCCATGGCCAGAACGCGCTTGGTGAAGGCCAGTAGGCTCAATTCGCGATTGAACAGCAACTCGGGCGCGCTTAGATCGTCATGCCGCCATTCGTTCAGTTCCGATGCCTGTTGGCCGACGCTGCGGCAGAAACGATCGTCGCTTTTGGACATGGTTGCAGTACTGATGGCTGAGTGCACGAAAGACTCAACTCCACTCTACACCACGCCGGCAAGTGCGTGGCGACCTGCTTGAATGACTCGGTGGGAGCGGTCAACGCCCGGTATGCAGGCGTCTGACGTGTTGGCTGCGAAAATCATTCAAGCGCGCATTGATGCGGGCTCGTTGGTAAAAATCCAAATCGTCCCGGGCAACGGCTTTTTCCAACTGAACGATCGCCTCGGACACGCCGCCGCGCAGGTAGTAGCTTTCGGCCAGGGCTTCCAGTGCCCTGACACTATCGCCGGAGCGATCGGCGGCGCGCGCCAGCATTTCTGTCATGCGCAGATCACGCGGGTGATCGCGCAGGTGGGCCCTGGCCACGGTGGCGGCGCGCGCGGCGAGCTGTGGATCGCTTTCGTGCATCAGGGCATCGACATATTGAACGGTGACGGTCGCGCTGCCGGGAAAGGATTGATACAGCTCGGCCAGAATATCGACCGCTTCGCTGCTGTTGCCTTCGGCCAGCAATAACTCGGCATGCAGTAGTCGAAACAGCTGACGGTCCGGTTCGGCCTGCAGCAGGATTTGCACATGATCGCGCGCCTGCTCGAAATTGCGCGCCCGAATGCTGGCCAGGGCGAGGCCGTAGTGCATCGCCGGTGCGGGTCGATCCTCGCGCTCCAGCCGCAGTCGAAACCAGTCGATGGCCTGATCGGGGCGATTGCTCATGATCACGCGCAGCCGCGCCTGCACATAGTGAAACCGGCTGTCATCACGAGGTTCGCGCACCGTCATGGCGTCGGCGCGGCTGCGCGCTTCGGCGATCCGGTTGACGGTCAGCGGATGGGTGCGCAGATATTCCGGCGGACCCTGGCCCATGGCCCGGCTGAACGCGTTCAGGCGTTCGAAGAAAGAAACCATCCCATGCGGGTCAAACCCGGCGGCGGCCAGGTAGCGGATGCCGACGCGATCCGCCTCGGCTTCGGCCTGGCGGGTATGGTTGATGGAAAACTGCTGAGCCAGACCCATGCCGCTCAGCAACACGGCTTGGCTGGCGTCGGCGTTGCCGGCCGCCCCGGCCGCCACCGCCAATGCCAGCGTGGCCAGCATGGTGGGCAAGCTGGTCGCCTGCTGGGCTTCCATGGCGCGGGCCAGGTGATCCTGGGTGACGTGGGCAATTTCGTGCGCCACGACGCCGGCCACTTCGGCTTCACTCTGGGCAGCCAGGATCAGCCCGGAATGCAGGCCGATTACGCCGGCCGGGGCGGCAAACGCGTTGATGCTGGGTTCGCGGATGACAAAAAAGCTGAACGGCGCGTTGCTGCGCGAGGAAAAGGAAACGATGCGGAAGCCCATGTCCTTGAAATAGTCGCGGATCATGGGATCTTCGATCAACAGATTGTTGGCGCGCAGGAAGCGCTCGAAGTCTTCAGCGAAAGTGCGCTCCTGCTCGGGGCTGAGCACACGCGTTGTGGTGCTGCCCATGTCCGGCAGGCGCACGGACGACTGGGCCGCTACACTGAAGCAGGTCAGGGCAAGCAAGCCACCGAGCAGGAGTTGTCCAAGGATTCGCGGCATCATGCTGCTAAGACCGGGAGTGCCGATTAAGGTTTCAGAAGACAAGAGGATAGCCCGTGCCGTATGACGAGGTCATGCTGATTCGTTGTCCGCCGGACGAGGCGGGTCTGGATGCCGTGATTTCACATGTCCGGGCCCAGCCCGGAGGACGCCGGTTGATGTTTTTCCATGGTCCCGGCCTGGACTGGGCAGAGTCCGCGATAGCGCGGCAGCGCTTGGCCGCGGCCACTCAGGCCGCCACCCTGATGCTGTGTTCGGCGGGCTGGCGGCGGCGCGGTGGCGCTGCGGTACCGGCGGGTTGGCAACTGGGTAGTCTGATGCAGTTCTGGGACGCAGCCGACCGTTGTGCCGAAATCGCCAGTTTCGGAAGGCTGGATGGAGGTTCCCGAGATGAATAAGCGTACCTACCGCATCGTGATCGGCGATCTGCCCGAGGCCGCTGATCGGCGCGAGCTGTTGGAATTGGTGCTGGCGGCGGCCAGCCTGGATTTGCACGTTCAGGTGCGGTTGCTGGGCCGTGCCAGGGAGTTGCTGGATGACGGCATCGACTCGGCCTGGAGGCAATTGGAGGACCAGGCTCTGGCCGAGATACTGACCGGTCAGACTGAGGATGTCGTTGCCACCGGGCCGGCGGGCCGACCGCAATCGTCGGCCTCGGACGGCCCCATCGTGGTGATCCGGACATGACCGCGCCCGGCACCGGAGGTGATGCAATGCCCGGCGATGCGGTGCCGAGACTCGATGATGACGGGCATCTAGCCGATGCGCGCGATTGGACGCCAGCGGTGGCGCGCTGGCTGGCGGCCTGTGACGGCATCGAGCTGGGCGACGAGCAGTGGTGGTTGATCCACTACGTGCGCGAGTATCATCTGCGCTACGGCAACCCGCCGCTGATGCGCACTCTGGTCGCAGCGCTGAAGGAAGCAAGGCCCGATACGGAGGGCAGCCGCCAGCTGTACCGTCTGTTCCCCGATGGCCCGGTACGACTGGCGTGCAAGTATGGCGGTTTGCCGCGGCCTGACTGGTGCCTGTGACTCGGCCTCGGCCGACGCGGGTACCTTGCCGACCCATCGAGATCACTGGAGAAAATGCATGTCTCAACCGACTATCGTCATGTACGCCACATCAAGTTGCCCTTATTGCGTTGCGGCCCGTAGTCTGCTGCAGGCCAAGGGGGTGCGCTGGACCGAAGTTGCTGTCGACCTGCAGAGCGGCAAACGGGCGGAAATGATGCAGCGCAGCGGCCGGCATACCGTGCCCCAGATCTTCATCGGAGATCGCCATGTCGGCGGCTTTGACGATCTGAGCCTGCTGGACCGCCGCGGTGAACTGGACCGGCTGCTCGGGCCGGCCGGAGATTGAATGCGTGTGCGATGGGCCACATGTCCGGACCTGAGCCGTGGGCGCCCAAGCTATAATCCGCCGTCCAAACCTGACCACTCAAACCTGGTAGTTACCGCGTGACGCAACAAATCACCGTCATCCGGGGCGACGGCATTGGCCCGGAAATCATGGATGCCACGCTGCAAGTGCTGGATGCGCTCGGCGCAGGCCTCAGTTATGACTTCCAGCTGGCCGGCCTGGCGGCCCAGGATGAGACCGGAGAGCTCCTGCCCGCGGCCACCCTGGAGTCGATCGAGCGCAACGCGGTGGCGCTCAAGTCGCCTTTGACCACCCCGGTTGGTGGCGGCTTCAAGTCGCTCAATGTGGCATTGCGCAAACATTTCGATCTGTACGCCAATGTGCGCCCGGCCATCAGTTTTCGTGGCTCGCGCTCGCGCTACGAGAATATCGATCTGATCACGGTTCGCGAAAACACCGAGGGAGCCTACCTCGGCGAAGGCGCGTTCACCGCCGACGACGGCAGCCGGGCGGAGTCGAAGATGATCGCAACCCGCGGCGGTTGCGAGCGCATCGTGCGCTTCGCTTTTGAGCTGGCGCGGCGGGCTGGGCGCAAGCGAGTGACCGTGGTGCACAAGGCCAATATCCTCAAGGATGTCACCGGCATGTTCCTGAGTGTGGCCCGTGATGTGGCCTCGGATTTCGTGGACATCGACTGCGACGACATGATCGTCGATAACGCCTGCATGCAGCTGGTCATGCGCCCGGAGCGGTTTGACGTGATTGTGACCACCAACTTGTTCGGCGACATCATTTCCGACCTCTGCGCCGGGCTGGTCGGTGGGCTCGGGCTCGCGCCGGGCGCCAATATCGGTGAAAGAGCGGCCATGTTTGAAGCCGTCCACGGCTCAGCCCCGGATATCGCCGGACGAGGTATCGCCAACCCATGTGCGTTGTTGCTGGCGGCGGCGCAAATGCTCGAGCACCTGGAAATGCATGACAAGGCGCGCCGCCTGCGTCTGGCCATTGGTGATGCGATTGCCGCGGCGGATCGTACGACGCCCGATCTGGGGGGGCATGGAACCACAGCGAGTTTTGCCGACGCCCTCTGCGAACGGGTGCGTTGACGCGGGACTAGATTGTTGTGTTCCTGCAACATCTTGGCGTGTTTGAGGCGCGCTTTAGTGCCTGTTTTTGTGAATCTTTCCGGAATTTGCAAAAAAAACCTCGCCAAACGTTGTGTTTTTGCCAACGAAATGTTTACACTTGGCCTCAGGCTTATACGTGATCCATCCGTGGTCAACAAACGTTTTTTGGTGGGTTTGCTGACGCTCGTCCTGATTGGGGCTACGGGTTCGTCCGTCGCGCGCCTGGCCCCAGTCGGCCCGGCGGTCTCGCAAACCAACCTGGCCTGGTTCCTGGTCGCCTTCGAACTGGGGCCATGGGAAGAGTATCTGATCCACGAACTGACGCCTGATCTGGAACGTTTGGCGGGCTCCACGTCACCAACCGTCTCATGGATGCAGGTTGATCAGGCGGTGCTCTTGCCGGACTTCGCCGCCGCGCTGCTGCAGCCGGTGAGTAATCAACCCGTTCTGACCTTTGGGCGCGGCTCGATGGCCCTGCAAGGTGTCGCCGCGCTGCCCCCTTTGACCGAGGGTCTGCAGTTGGAACGCTCCCTGGTCATGCCCGGCATCACAGCGCCGATGTCGGATCGCAGTGCGGTTTCAGTTGCGGCGGTTCTGGCGACCCAGCGCTTCGGCGCAGCCGGCATGAATCTGATGGAAAGCTCGAATGCCGCGTATGAGCGCGTCGGACCGGAAGTGCATCCGGGGCAGCATGATGTTGCTTATGGCGCGGGTGTTCGCTTCGCACTAACCGGCGAACCGCTGGCCGGCGTCACTTTCGAGGCGGCATTCCAGTCGCGCATCGACATGAGTGAATTCGCCTCCGTGCGGGGTGTGCACGGCAGCCACGCCGAATTGGATATTCCTTCACGCATGCAGCTCGGCATGCAGCTGCAGACCAGCCCGCGTACGTCAATCAACCTGGGTGTCTCGCAAATTTTTTACAGCGAAGTGGGCGCTTTCCCATCGCGGGCTCTGCCGGCTCGGTTCAATGCCTTGCTGGGTGACAGCACCAGTCCCCAATTCGACTGGGAGGATTTACTGGTCTACAGTATTGGCTGGACCTGGCGCCACGAGAGTCGCCTGGAACTGTCGATGGATTACCGAACCCGGTCGCAGCCGCGACCCAGCGCCCCGGTTCTGGCTTCGGCGCTTGCGCCGGAGTTGGCCCAGAACGCGTTTTTGCTGGGCTTGAGCAAAGATATCGGCGATCGCTCTAGATTGCAGCTGAACGCAGCCTACGCGCCACCCGAATTTGCCTTCGGCGGCAACGTGCTTGGCGTCATCTCCGATCGCCTGGACCAGAGCCTGGAGATTCAGGCGCTTTGGCGGCATCAATTCTAACCGCCCACTCGGCTCCGGCGCACGACTGCTGACAACGGTTTCATCCCCGCAAATCAACACTCCTGTAGTGAACATGCCCGGTAGCCCTCCGCGGGGAGAGGTCTACCGGGCGGCGGGATATGGCGCTCCTCGATTTATACTGTGCCGATGTTGAACCGACTGAACGATTGGTACCAGCGCCATTTTTCCGACCCGCAGGTCGTTATTCTTGCCCTGTTCCTGGTGGTCGGCGTTGCGCTTGTGGTGCTCTTTGGGCGCATGCTGGCGCCGGTTGTGGCCAGCCTGATCATCGCTTACCTGTTGGAAGGTCTGGTCCAGCGCCTGCAGCGCCTGGGGCTGCCGCGTCTGCTTAGCGTGGTGTCGGTTTTTGCCGCGTTCATGGCCAGCTTGTTTTTCTTGCTGTTCACGCTGTTGCCGCTGATCACGCGGCAGCTGACGGCGATCGTCGGCGAGCTGCCTCGCTATATTCGTATCGCCCAGGAATGGGTGGCTACCCTTCCCGAGCGTTTTCCGCAGATCGTGGCATCCGGTTCGGAGAGCCTTGATGACAACGGCATGCTGGAGGAGCCGGAGCCGCTGGTGCTGATTTCGCAGGAGCAGTTATCGCAGCTGCTGGACAACCTCGGCGCTGAGCTGGGCCGCTGGGGCGCTGCCTTGGTCTCGTTCCCCGCCGTCTTGAACGTGGTCAGCCTTCTGATTTTCCTGGTCATCATGCCTGTCCTGGTGTTTTTCTTTCTCAAGGACAAGGAGCGGCTGATCGCCTGGTTCGCCAGATACATGCCGCGCGATCATGCCCTGGCCGCTACGGTGTGGCGGGAGGTTGACGTGCAGATCGCCAACTATGTGCGCGGCAAGGCGCTGGAAATCCTGATTGTCTGGGTTGTGACCTACATTGTGTTTTCCATTCTGGGCATGCCCTTCGCGATGCTGCTATCCATGGTTGTAGGGTTTTCCGTGCTGATCCCCTACATCGGTGCCGCTGTAGTGACGATTCCGGTTGCCTTGGTCGCCTTGTTCGCTTTTGGCGGGCTTACGGCGCAGTTCTGGTATGTCATTATCGCTTATTTCATCATTCAGGCTCTCGATGGCAACGTACTGGTTCCAATCCTGTTTTCAGAGGTGGTTGATCTGCATCCGGTTGCCATCATTACCGCAATTTTGGTCTTCGGCGGAATCTGGGGCTTTTGGGGCGTTTTCTTTGCAATTCCTCTGGCTACGCTGGTCAACGCCGTTCTGCGAGCCTGGCCTCGAGCCCGGCTTGAATCCGAGGAATCGCGCCCGGCCAGCAGCGTTGACTGACGGCGATGGCGCTGAGCGGGCCCTGGACCGGCTGGTCCAAAGCGGCAAGCCGAACCTTCGGCTTTTTGGGCTATGAGTGGGAGCCGGCGGCGGGAGAGTTGAAGCTCAAGTACGCTCTCGATGACCGCCCGCTGGCGGAATATTTTCGGTTCCCGCTGCCTGAGGCGCCCGTTCGCGCGAATCAGCCTGCCCTGACCGGCGCGATGGAATTTTTGCATTGGGTGGCTGGAATCAGCTACTGGAAGGCCGGTTGCCCACCTCAGCTGAGGTTCTCCGACCGTCGGCCCACAGTCGATCAGGCGGCTTGGCTGAACGAGCTGTATCGAGAAGGTCTGGCCGAATTTGCCTGGCATAACGGTCTGTCGGTTGAGCGCTTCGAGGTATTTCGCGGCCAGGACGGCGGGAGCACGGCGCCTGAGGAGGCCGGTCCGGCGGCGCTGACCGACGCCTACCTGGTGCCCATGGGCGGCGGCAAGGATTCTTTGGTGGCCTGGTCCCGTCTGGCGCGGCGGGGGTTGAAACCGGTTACTGCGCAAATCGGTTCGGCAGCCCTGATCCAGAACGTTGCCGCCACGACCGGCGGGCCTCATCTTGTCGTGGAACGACGCATGGACCCGGCGCTGGCGCGGCTCAACGCCAAGGGCGCGTGGAATGGTCATGTCCCGATCACGGCCATCAACGCCGCGGCGCTGATCATTCTGGCGCTGTTGCACGGCCTTCGTTTTGTCGTCTTTGCCAACGAACGCTCGGCCGATGAACCGACACTGGTCAACGCACAGGGGTTGCCCGTCAATCATCAGTTTGCCAAGACCCTGCGTTTTGAGCGCATGCTGGATCGTTGGGTGCAACGCTGGATCGCATCCGACCTGCGGGTCTTCTCATTGCTGCGACGTGATCGAGAGCTGGCAATCTGCCGCGAGTTTGCCGATCTGGAGCGCTTTCATGGTGTGTTCTCATCATGCAATCGAAACTTTCATCTGGATGGCGCCAGAACCCGCCGCTGGTGCGGGCAGTGCCCGAAATGTCATTTTGTTTTTCTGGGTTTGGCGCCTTTCCTCAGCCCGGAAGCGATGCGGCGAATGTTTGGCGCTGATCTGCTGGCCGATTGGCAGCAGATCAGCGGGTTCCGCGCGCTGCTGGCGCTGGACGGACGCAAGCCTTTCGAGTGCGTTGGCGAGGCCGTGGAGGCGCGAGCCGCCGTTTGCGCGCTGGCCGCTCATCGGCGCTGGCGCGAGCACGCGATAGTGCGACAGTTATTCGCCGAGCTGGCCGGGATCGAGGTGCCGTCTGTTGCCTCTCTGTGTCAGCCCGGTGGCGATCATCTGATTCCGGAAGCGCTGTTCAATGCGGCTGGCTGAGATCTGTCGAGCCAGGCTGGGCCTGCTGGGTTACGGTCGTGAGGGCAGGGCAGCCGAGCGGGTCCTCAGATCGGCGTGTCCGGAGGTGGATCTGACGGTTCTGGTCGAATCGGGTGAGGCGCCCTGCCAGGGCCCGATGCGCCTGGGCGAGTTTGATGACGGGCTACAGGATTTCGATGTCTTGTTGCGCTCACCCGGCGTGCCTGTTTTGCATCCGGCTCTGCAGCGCTACCGGGCGGCCGGCGGGAAGATTGTCAACCCGGCCTCGATCTGGTTTGCCGAGCGGCCCAAGGTGCCGGTGGTCGGAGTGACCGGATCGAAAGGCAAAAGCACCACTGTTTCCCTGCTGGCGCATATTTTGCGGGCCGCTGGTCGACGGGTTCTACTGGCGGGCAATATCGGCGTGCCGCTGATCGCCCATTTGGACACCGATGCCGAGCTGGTGGTTCTGGAGCTGTCAAGCTATCAGTTGACGGATCTGGAGGCGCGCCTGGCTTTTGGTGTGATTACGCGATTGTTTCCCGAACACGGTGATTGGCACGGCGGCGTGGAGCACTACTACGCCAGCAAGCTGCGGATGATCGACCTGTTACAGGGCGCGCCGTTGCTGATCAATGCCCGGGACGAGGTGCTGCGCCGACAGACTGAACGGGCGCCAAACCGGATATTGGGGAATTGTCCGCCGCTGATACACCGGCGCGATGCTGCCTTGTTTGTGGGTGATGATTGGCTGACGGAGCTTGGCAAGCTGCGGCTGATGGGTCGTCATAACCTGGACAATGCAGCGCTGGCGCTGCAGGCCGCGGACTATCTGGGCGCCGATCTGGATACTGCGGTGGTTGCGCTGGCGGCATTCCAGCCGCTCAGTCATCGCCTTGAGCTGGTCGAGCAGCGTGACGGGGTTTGCTGGATCAACGACTCGATCGCCACGACGCCGCATGCGACCTTGGCAGCCTTGCAGGCTCTGACTGGGCAAGCGGTGGTTTTGATTGCGGGAGGCTATGTACGACCGAGTGACTGGACGCCGGTATTGGCCCATTGCGGCACGCGGCCCCTGCATGGACTGGTTTTGCTGCCGGACAGTGGGCCGGCTATCGCCGAGACTTTTTCGCAAGCCGGGGTGTTGCCCGCCGCTGTGGTGTCGGCCCGGAATCTCCAGGAGGCCGTGGCGTCCGCCGCCGCACTGGCCGCTCCGGACGCCACCGTTCTACTCAGTCCGGGCGCGGCCAGTTTTCCACACTTCCGCGATTTCGAGGATCGCGGCAACCAATTCAGCGCTGCGGTTGCCGCCTTTTACAAGGAGCGATCGACTGCGTAGCGGGCCAGTATTTCCAGCGCGCTTCGGTGAGCCGACGGGGCGAGTATTTCCAGTTTTGCGGCCGCCCTTTGGGCCAGTTTTCGCGCCTGAGCCAGAGCATCGTTAAGGCTGTCGGTTGCCGCTAGCGCCGAGATGACTTCATCAATGCCGCCCGCGCCGTCGCCGGTCGTGATGATCTGCCGCAGCCGATCCCGCTGCGCGCCGCGCGTGCGCTCCAAGGCCAGAATCAGCGGCAGCGTCACTTTGCCTTCCGCGAGGTCATCCCCAATGTTTTTGCCCAAAGTGCCATGGTCGGCCTGGTAATCCAGCACATCGTCGGCAATCTGGAAAGCTTGGCCGAGCAATAAGCCGAAATCGGCCAGCAGGTCGCAATCACTCGCGCGTAGTCCGGCCAGAACACCGCCAAGCCGGGTGCTGGCGGCGAACAGGCAGGCGGTCTTGTCTGAAATGACCCGGAAATAATCATCCACCGCAAGATCGGCGTTCCCCATCTGCATCAGCTGCAGCACTTCACCTTCGGCAATGGTATTGGTGGTGTCGGCGAGAATCTGCATCACTTCCATACGCTCCAGTTCCACCATCATCTGGAAGCTGCGCGAGTAGAGGAAATCACCGACCAGCACCGAAGCGGCATTGCCCCAGATCTGGTGAGCGGTTTCCTGCCCGCGCCGTCGCCCGGACTCATCGACAACATCGTCATGCAGCAAGGTAGCGGTGTGGATGAACTCGATGACCGCGGCCAGCTGGATGTGCTGATTTCCGCTGTAGCCGGCCGCCCGCGCGCTCAAAAGATGCAGCAGCGGCCGCAGGCGTTTGCCGCCGCCACCGATGATGTGCTGCGCGATCTGATTGACCAGGACGACATCCGAGGCCAGCCGACGCCGAATCAGTTCGTCCACGGACTGACGATCTTGTGCGACCAGTGCCAGGACTTCGGCCAGGTTTGCGGGCGCCGTAGGCGCTGTCACATCGTTCATAACCGGCAATTATACGAGCCGAGTTCTTACCCAAAGCGAAGAAATTGTCCGACTGGAAGGGTTCAGCCGCTATGCTAGACTGCCGAGCACGTTCAACATCTGAGCAGGAGCAGGCATAGGCATGGCTCGAGGTATAAATAAAGTGATATTAATCGGCAACTTGGGTGCCGATCCTGAGACGCGTCACACGGCCGGAGGGAATGCCGTGACCAACCTGTCGGTCGCCACCTCGGAATCCTGGCGCGATCGCGCCAGCGGCGAGATGCGCGAGAATACGGAATGGCACCGAGTCGTGATGTTCGGCAGACTTGGCGAAATCGCCGGAGAATACCTGCGCAAAGGCAGCAAGATCTACTTGGAGGGTCGTCTGCAGACGCGCAAATGGCAGGACCGCGACGGCAACGATCGCTGGACCACCGAGATTATCGCCAACGAGATGCAAATGCTGGACGGGCGCGGCAGCAGCGATGCCATGGGTGGTTCGGATACGGATTATCGACGTTCAGGCGGGGACAGCCGCGCACCCAGTTCCGCTCCTGGCCCCGAGGGCCTGGAAGACGACATCCCATTCTGATTCTATAGCTTCGCAAGCGACCGCACGCCATGCATACCCTCATCGTTACCGGTGGCGCCGGCTTTATTGGCGCCAACTTCGTCCATCATGTACTCGAACATAGCGATTTCAAGGTCGTCAACCTTGACGCCCTGACCTACGCCGGTAACCGCGAATCGCTGGCGGGACTGGACCCGGCCCGGCATCATTTCGTTCATGGCGACATCTGCGATCGTGCCCTGGTGCGGCGTTTGTTCAGCGAGCATCAACCATCCGGCCTGGTGCATTTCGCGGCCGAAAGTCACGTGGATCGCTCGATTGAAGATCCGGGCGCCTTCATCCGCACCAATGTCGTCGGCACCCAGACCTTGCTCGACGCCGCTCTCGACTACTGGCAAGGCGGCGCATCCGATTTTCGTTTTGTCCACGTCTCCACCGACGAGGTTTATGGCAGTCTGAAACTGGATCAGCCGGCTTTCACCGAACGCCACCGCTATGCGCCCAACTCGCCGTACGCGGCATCCAAGGCGGCGGCCGACCATCTCGCTAGGGCCTGGCAGCGTACCTATGGGCTGCCGGTGATGATTACCAACTGTTCCAACAATTACGGGCCCTTCCAGTTTCCGGAAAAGCTGATTCCCCTGATGCTGATCAACGCGCTGGAGGGTGAGCGCCTGCCGGTCTACGGAGATGGTCAGCAGCGGCGCGATTGGTTGTTCGTCACCGACCACTGCAGGGCGGTGCTGCGCGTGCTGCAGGCGGGTGAGCCGGGTCGCGTCTACAACATCGGCGGCAATGCCGAGATGACCAATCTGGATGTCGTGCACATGCTGTGCGAACTGCTCGATCAGCGCGTGCCGGCCCAGCGCCCGCGCCATGAGCTGATCGAGTATGTGACTGATCGGCCCGGCCATGACCGACGCTACGCCATCGACGCCGGTCGCATCCGTGACGAACTGGGCTGGGCGCCATCGGTGGACTTCGCCCAGGGTCTGGCCGATACCGTCGACTGGTATCTGGCCCATCGCGACTGGTGGCAACGGATTCGTGACGGGCGATATCGATCGGAACGCCTGGGTATCGGGCGCGCGGCACAAGCCTAG
>SLJA01000258.1 GCA_007135355.1 Wenzhouxiangella sp. | reverse complement strand
GTCGACTTTCCGACCCCGCCCTTGGCCGATGAGACGGCAATGATGTTCTTGACCGCCTGCAGGCGCTGCACGTTGGGCTGGACCTGATGCGGGGTGATTTTTGTCGTCACCTGGACCGCGGCCGAGTCGACCTCCGGCAGCGCCTCGGCGGCGGCCTTGATGGCACGGGCCAGGTCACGGCCGAAGCGTTTGGCCGGGTAAGCCACTTCCAGGCCGATGCGCGCGTTCGCGCCATCGAGCTCGACGGTCGGCTCGGCCACCGCACCCGGCAGATCCTCGCCGAGCGCTTCAAGCTGGCACTCGCTCGCCAGCGCCATGAGACGCTGTTGCAGGTTCTCCTCCATTTGATGCCTTCGATATACTTGATATCCCTTCATGGTCGTCTGTTCGTTATTCGCATGTCAACTCCGCCGTACGTCGCGGTCCTGATCGGCACGCGCAAGGGCCTGTTCATCGCCCGCGGCGATGCCGCGCGCGAGCAATTCGTCATCGAAGGCCCGCACCTGGCCGGCTACGAAATCCAGCGCGCCTTTCTTGATCCGCGCCACGGCGGGCGCGTCGGTTTTGCCGCCGCACATCATCCGATCTGGGGCATTCATGTCTATCGCAGCGACGATGCCGGCTTGAGCTGGCAGCCGCTGGACGCCGTACCCAGCCATGGCGCGGATGACGATCCCGAGCACTTGAAGACCATCTGGAACCTGGCGCCCGGCCCGGTCGCTGCGCCGGACACGATCTATGCCGGCATCGAGCCGCCGGGGCTTTTCGTGTCGCGCGACGGGGGATCCAGCTGGCAGGTCCTGCCCGGATTCCATCAGCATCCGACCGCCGCCTACTGGCACCCGGCCAAGGGCGGCTGCGCGGTGCATTCCCTGCACGCGGCCGGTGAACGGGTGTATGCCGCGCTGGCCGCCGGCGGCACCTACCGCTCTGACAACGGCGGCGAGCGCTGGATCCCCTGCAACCGGGGCGTGCGCGCACCTTATGTGGCCGGAACAGATCCCATCGCCGGCCACAACGATCATGGGCTGCGGATGCACCCGGCCGATCCAGATCGCCTGTACCGCCAAAGCCACACCGGCACCTGGCGCTCGGACGATGGGGGGATGAGCTGGATCGAAATCACCGAAGGCTTGCCCAGCGATTTTGGCTATGCGCTCGGCCTGGACCCGGCCAATCCCGATGTGCTGTTCACCATCCCCGAAGACTCCAGCCAGTTCCGCGCCACGGTCGACGGGCGCCTGCGCGTTTATCGAACCGAAGACGGCGGTCGCAACTGGCAAGCACTGACCCGCGGCCTGCCGCAATCGCACTGCTACGTCACCATCCTGCGCGACGGCCTGGACACCGACGGGCTGAACCCGCTGGGCGTGTATTTCGGCACCTCCAGCGGCCAGGTCTACTACAGCCGCAACTGCGGTGATGACTGGCAGCCGCTGCCTGCCGTGCTGCCGCCGATCCTGACCATCCAGGCCGAGGTGGTGCAATGAACACCCTGACCGAGACCCTGGCGCTGCGCGGCGGCATCGTCGCCGCCATCGGCGCCGGCGGCAAGAAAAGCGTGATGAACCAGCTGGCCGCCGAGGCAAGCGGTCGACTGGCCTGGACCGGTACGGTGTTCACTGCCCGGCCGCCGCGCTGGACCGATGTCGAGGTGCATGTCGGCGAGGAGGACGAGTTGCTGGAGCGCGCCGCCGCTACATCCGGTCCGCCGCGCCAGGCGTTTCTGCGTCCCAGCGAAAAGCCCGGGCGCTACGGCGGATTGGCGCCCGAGACGATCGCTCGTCTGCACCGGATCGGCGCTTTCGATCTGACCCTGGTCAAGGCCGACGGGGCGCGCATGCGCGGCCTCAAGTGCCCCAAACCCGGCGAGCCGGTGCTACCGCCAAAGACGGATTTGATCGTAGTGGTGGTGTCGGCCCAGGTCATCGGCCGGCCGCTGGATTCTGAATTTGTCCACCGCCCCGAGCGTGTGGCGGCGGTGCTCGGCATCGAGCTGGGCGAAGTCCTTCAGCCCGAGCATCTGGCCATCAGCCTGACCCATCCGCAAGGCCTGCAGGCCGGCACCGAGGGCCGCGCTATACTGCCGATCATCAACCAGGTTGACGATGCCAGTCGGCGTGAGCTGGCCGAACAGGCCGCTCGCCAGGCCCTGGCACTGAGCGATCGCTTCGATCGCGTGGTGCTGAGTTGCCTGCACCGGCACAGCAGCGCGGCGCCGGTCGTCGGCGTGGTGGAACGCAGCCGCGCATGTACACGCTAAAACCGCTTGATGACCGCACGGAGAGTCCATCCCATGCCCAGCATCCAGATTGAACTGCCGTCCGCCCTGCGCCAACTGGCCGATGGTCAGCGCTCGATCAAGCTGGAAGCCGACCGGGTCGACAGCGCTTTGCAGCGGCTGGGCCAGGCGCATCCGCATGTGCTCAGCCGCATCCTGACCCGCGGTGGCCGGCTCCGCCCGCACGTCAACCTGTTCGTCAACGAATCCGATATCCGTCATTGCCAGGGCCTGGACACCGAGCTGAACGACGGCGACCGGCTCATGGTCGTACCCTCGGTAGCGGGCGGATAGAACTTGCGAATAGAACTTGCCAATAGCGCTTTGTAAGGAGAAGTTCCATGTCGCTGGAAAGCCGACTGCAACAGTTACGCCAGACCTTCCGCCTGGTCGCCCCCGCCCAGGTGGCGGCGCGCGTCGACGCCGGCGCCCTGCTGCTGGATGTGCGCGAGGCGGACGAAATCGCCCAGGGCACACCCGAGAGCGCGCAGGCCGTCGGCCGTGGCTATCTGGAAATGCGCATCGGCCAACTGGCCCCGGATCGGGATCGACCGCTGATTCTGATGTGCGCCGTGACCACGCGTTCGCTGCTGGCCGCCGACGATCTGCGCCAGATGGGCTATTCCAATCTGACCGTGGTCGATGGTGGCTTCAACCGCTGGAAGAACGAAGGCCTACCCTACGTGCTGCCGGAAACGCCAGACGCCGACGCCCTGCAGCGCTACGCCCGCCAGATCGTACTGCCGGAACTGGGCCAGGCCGGACAGCAGCGCCTGGCTCAATCCCGCGTGCTGCTGATCGGCGCCGGCGGTCTGGGCTCGCCGGCAGCCCTGTACCTGGCCGCAGCCGGCATCGGTACGCTGGGGTTGATTGACCACGACAAGGTCGACCGCAGCAATCTGCATCGCCAGGTGCTGCACCGCGACGATCGCGTCGGCATGGCCAAAGTCGAATCAGCCCGGCGCACGCTGGAAGCGCTCAATCCGGCCATCCGCGTCCAGACCCACGAACTGCGCCTGGACTCGGGCAACGTCGAGGCCATCTTCGAGAACTACGATGTAGTGGTCGACGGCTCGGACAATTTCCCCACCCGTTATCTGGTCAACGACGCCTGCGTCAAGCTCGGCCTGCCGCTGGTCTACGGCGCGGTGCAGGGCTTCGAGGGTCAGGTGTCGGTGTTTGCCGGCGACGGCCGGCCCTGCTACCGCTGCCTGTTCCCGCAACCGCCGGCGGCCGAGTTTGCCCCCAACTGTAACGAGGCCGGGGTACTCGGCGTGGTGCCGGGCATCATCGGTCTGCTGCAGGCACTGGAGGTGATCAAGCTGGTGGCGAAAATCGGCGAGCCGCTGATCGGCCGCTTGCTGCTGTTCGATGGCTGGTCGACCCGATTGCGCGAGGTGCGCCTCAAGGCCGACCCGGACTGCCGCTACTGTGCGCCGGGACGGGACTTCCCCGGTTATGTCGACTACGTGCAGTTCTGCGCCGGGACCACCAGCGAGAGCACGGAGGCCGCGGCCCATGCCTGAGCGCAAGCAAATCACCGGCGCCATCCTGGCCGGCGGCATGGGCCGGCGCATGGGCGGCGTCGACAAGGGCCTGGTCGAGGTCGCGGGCCAACCCATGGTGGCCTGGACCCTGGCCGCGTTCCAGCCGCAGGTGGGAACCGTACTGATCAACGCCAACCGCTCTCAGGATGCTTACGCTGCGTTCGGGCTGCCGCTCGTTGAGGACCAGCACGCCGGCTTCCAGGGACCGCTGGCCGGCCTGCACGCCGCCCTGTCGGCCGCCGACACGCCTTTTGTGGCCATCGTGCCGTGCGATACGCCGCGTCTGCCGACCGACCTGGTGGCGCGGCTGGCGTCGGTGATGGAAAGCGAGGATAGCGAAGTGGCCACCGCCGAGGCCGCTGGCCGCGTGCACACGTTGCATGGCCTGTTCCGGCGCGATCTGCTCGGCGACCTGACCCGTGCCCTGGCTGCCGGCGAGCGCAAACCGGACGCCTGGTACGCCACAAGGCGCTGGTCGCGGGTCAATTTTGACGATGTGGCCTCCGCCTTCGACAACATCAACACGCCGGAACAGCGCGACGCGCTGGCCGATGAAATCCAATCCAAACCCCGGACATCGACATGAACATCAAGGCACAAAAAGCCGCCGGCGGCCACGACACGCCGGCCCTCGCGCTGGAAGAAGCGCGCGCGCGCATTCTCTCCGCCGTCACCGCGCTGGATGGCACTGAAACCGTGGGCCTGCACCAGGCGCTGCACCGGGTACTGGCCGAAGCGGTGGCCGCTCGGGTCGATGTGCCGGCCCATACCAATTCGGCCATGGACGGCTACGCCATGCGCGGGACGGACGTACAGGCAGCCGGGGCGCGCCTGAAGCTGATCGGCCAGAGCTTTGCCGGACACCCCTATTCCGGCCAGGTCAACGCAGGGGAATGCGTGCGCATCATGACCGGCGCGGTGGTGCCGGACGGCGCCGATACGGTGATCATGCAGGAGCAGGCCGAGCGCGACGGCGAGCAGGTGGTCTTCCACAAACAAGCCAAAAGCGGCGCCAACGTGCGCCCGGCCGGCGAAGACCTGCAGCGCGGCCAGACCGCGCTCCACCCGGGGCGCTGGCTGACCTCGGCTGATCTGGGCGTGCTGGCCTCGGTCGGCGTGCCGGAAGTGCGTGTCAAGCGCAAGCCGCGTGTGGCGTTTTTCTCTACCGGCGATGAATTGAGACCGGTGGGCGAGGAACTCGCACCCGGCCAGATCCATGACTCCAATCGCTACTCGCTATTCGGCCTGCTGACCGAGCTGGGCGTGGAGTTGGAAGACTTAGGGGTCATCCCCGACCAGCGCGAGGCTGTGGACGAAGCCCTGCAAAAAGCCAGCCGCTGCGATGCGGTCATCAGCACCGGCGGCGCCTCGGTCGGCGAGGCCGACTACATCGTCGAGGCCCTGGAAAAACTGGGCAACGTCGGTTTCTGGCAGGTTGCGATGAAGCCCGGCCGTCCGCTGGCCTTCGGCCGCATCAACCAGGCCTGGTTCTTCGGCCTGCCCGGCAACCCGGTCTCGGCCATGGTGACCTTTCTGCAACTGGTCCGCCCGGCGCTGGTCAAGCTGGCCGGCTCGGAACCGGCGCTACCGCTGCAAATCAGCCTGCCGATCACGGGCGATCTGCGCAAGCGCCCGGGGCGGCGCGAGTTTCAGCGCGGCCGCC
>SLJA01000146.1 GCA_007135355.1 Wenzhouxiangella sp. | reverse complement strand
GACTTCGACCCTGACGGCGACCCCATTGAAGTAATCGATGTGTTCCAGGTTATGGGTGCTGCGTCTGACGCGGTGATCAATGCCGATGGCACGATTTCATTCACGATCAGCGCCAGCTGCAGCGGTTTCAACCTGTTCCGCTACACGATCAGCGATCCTTTCGGCGCCACGGCGACTGCCGACGTGATCGTGGAGCGTGAAATGCCGGCGGGTGCCGAAGCCGACCCGGACTGTGTGATGTAGGTCTGTTATCCGCCTACGCCCAATTGTCCGGAGTTCCCTAATGGGCCACGTGGTGATGCCGCGTGGCCCAGTGGTACACAAGACGCGGGCTACGAAATCACATCTCAAGTAAGCCCTCCAGGCGAGCAATGACCTGAGAGGGCTGGATCAGATCCATGACGCCCGGCCGCTCCAGGCGCTGTCCCCAACGGAGCTGATCAGGCGTTTTGCCGGTGAATCTGAGCGCGGCCTGCTCAAAACAGTCTACGCAGTGCTCCAGGCTGCCCAGTGGTCCGGACCGGCGTGACCAGGTGGCCGCGTACAAGCCGACCACCGGCGTACCCAGTGCCGCGGCAAAATGAGCCGGACCGGAATCGGGCGTGATCACACAGGCGGCGCGCTGCAGCATGGCCAAGGCCTGGGGCAGTGTATCCTGGCCGATCAGATTGAGCGCCCGCAGGCGCATGCGCCCTTGGATCTCCCGACCGAGTGCCAGCTCTGTTTGGCCCGGACCCCCGATCAACAACACCGGGCGCCTGGCTTCAGCAATGACCCAGTCTGCAACTTCGGCGTAGCCTTGCGCATGCCAGTTTCTTCCAGCGTGGCTGGAAGCCGGGCTGATCAGTACGGCATGCTTTGCCACTGGCTGGTGCAGTATCGCGAAATTCCGGGCACTTGCCGGGATGGGCAGTGTGCGGTCGATGTTGCGGCAGTCGGCGCCGAGGTGGTCGGCAAAAGACAGCAGCGCCAAGGCCTGGTGCTGTTGCTGGGCTGCCGGGATGCGCTCGTTGATCACCAGGCCATGGCCATCGCGTGAGCGCGCCCGGTCAAAACCGATTCGGCGTCGGGCGCGGACCGCCAGCGCGAGCAGGTTGGCTCGCGCCGACACCTGAGCCTGGAGCAAGATGTCGAAGCGGCGGCCGGCAAGCCGGCGGCGCAGAGCCCGCCAGCCGCTCCAGCCCGAGCGCTTGTCGAATACAATGAACTCCACGCCGGGCAGTTGGCTGACCAGTTGGTACTCCGGTTGGCCGATGATCCAGCTGATCTCGGCCTTGGGCCAGGTGCGCTGAAGCGCTCTGACGACCGGTACCGTATTGCAGACGTCGCCAAGCGCGGATAAGCGCAGCAGGCAGATTTTGCTGGGCGCGACAGAGTTCATGGGCGCGGAGAATTGCAATGAACGAGAGCGTGGCCGGTAGCGCAGGGTCCCTCATCTTATATGACTCCAGCTTGATGGTCCCGGCGCCTCATATCTGTTGGTTGCAGCCGCGCTGGTGGACCTCGCAATCTGCCGTCAAAGCGGAGATGCGCGGACGCGGAAGTGCGATTGTGGTTCAGTCCCCTGTCGGACTGGCAGTGCTCAGGCGTTTTCGGCGCGGTGGCTGGGTGGCTCCACTACTGCACGATCGTTACTGGCGTTGGAGCGCTGAGCGCAGCCGCGGATTTCAGGAGTTCCGACTGCTCGGCCGGCTGCGGGCAATGGGCTTGCCGGTGCCGCGTCCCTTGGCCGCCAGCTTTGAACCGGCCGGGCCGTTCTACCGCGCCGGGTTGCTGACCCGCTTCGTGCCGGAAACGCGGCCACTCGCTGACATCGCCGATGAACTGACCGCTGTCGAGTGGAGAGCCCTGGCGTCCGTGCTGCAGCGTTTCTTCCATGCCGGGCTGGTTCATCCGGACCTGAACGCTCGTAACCTTCTGCTGGACAATCAGGGGCAGTGGTTTATGCTGGACTTTGACCGCGCTTATCTGCGCGGCAGACCGAGTGCCGGGCGGCAGATGATTCAGCGCTTGGCGCGTTCCCTGCGCAAACATGCAGGACCCGCCGGCCTGGCGGGCTTCGATCAGCACTTGCGCGACCTGGTCTGAGTCCGGATCAGGCTATTTCGGGTCCACAGTTTGCGTGCGTGCCACGGTCTCGGTAAAGCTCAGCCACGCTTCTGCGCTGGTCCTGGGGGCCTCCAGCATCGGGAGATGACCTACGTCGGGCAGCACCAGGCTGCGCGTGTGTGGCATCAGCTGTTCCACGATCTGGGCTCCTGAAACATGAAGCACCTGATCCGCCTGGCCCCAGACAACGAAAGTGGGTACGCTCAAGCCATCGATCAGTTCTTCCAGCGGCGTCGATTCGTAGCGCATGACGTCGAAGATCTGCTGGGCGCGCACCGCATCGGCGCTGGCGCGCCGGCCCAGGTAACGCAGCAAGGGTCCAGGAATCCAGGGGGGATGTACGAAACAGTAGTCCAGCAACCGCTGAAAATCACGGCGATGCCGGACAACAAGGGGATTGTGGCGATCTTCGGCGACTTCCTGCATAACGGCAGATAGCTGGGCCGATCGCAAACCGCCTGGTGCCAGCAACCACAGAGCGCGAATGCGTTCGGGCGCATGTCGGGCCATGGCGGCGGCGAGATACGCGCCCATGGAGTTGCCGCCCACATACACCTGGTGAACGTTGATGGCATCGAGCCAGTCAAGGACACGTAGCGCCATGTCGTCAATGCGGAAGCTGGGGTTTTCGTGCAGTCGCGTCGCGCCGAAACCGGGGAGGTCGGGGGCAAGAATGCGGAAATGCTGGCGGAGATGCACGGAGACCCGGCAAAAATGGTCGCAATTGGCATTGAAACCGTGAAGCAAAATCAATGGCTCGCCGCGCCCGCCCTCCAGATAGTGCCAATCGATACCGTCATGCTGGATGCGTTGGCTGCGAAGTCCGCCGCGACGGCGTTCAATCCACTGAAACAGCAGCGCCAGCGGTGTGGGCCAAAGCCACCACAGCACGCCGAGAATCACCAGGGGCAGCACAATCAGAAGCCAGTTCATCATGACAGTTGGCTCCAGCGGAATAAGAAATCTGGCCGAATCATGCTAGGCAGAATAACCGAAGCGTCAGCCCGGGGAGCACGCGCGTAAACTAACGCGTCCGAAGCACGGGCAGGATGGCTATTTTGGCAAGCAAAGGACGCATGTGGGGTCCCCGTTGGGGTCCGGCCAACTATGGGTGAGTTCTTCTCCGTGGCTTGCGCCGTTTGCTGGGCCCTGGCCGTGGTCCTTTTTCGTCGCTCCGGCGAGTCCCTGCCGGCCTTTGAGCTGAATTTGTTCAAGAATGTTCTGGCGGCGGGCTTGATGGTCCCCACCATTCTGCTCTTTCACGGCCCCAGTTTGCCGGGATACAGCGGACCAGAGTGGCTGATCGTGATCGTTTCCGGTGTGATCGGCATCGCGATTGCCGACACCTGGTATCTGCGCGCCCTCAACCTGATGGGCGCCAGCCGCACCGGCGTGGTCGGCATGCTGTTTTCTCCCTTTGTCATTGTGCTGTCGATGCTGTTTCTGGGTGAGCAGCTGCGGCCCATCCAGTATGCGGGCTTTGTGGTCGTGTTGGCAGGGGTGCTGCTGGTGACCTGGCGCCGCCATCGTCAGGAGGTCAGTGTGCGTGCACTGCGCCAGGGGGCGGCTTTTGGTGCCGGAAGCGTGCTATTGATGGCCATCGGCATTGTCATGGTCAAACCCATTCTGGAAACACACGAATTCTTGTGGACAGTGGGGGTGCGCCTGGTGGCGGGTGCGCTGGGCATGCTCTTGTTCGTCAGCCTGGCTCGCGGCTGGTCCCGCATGCTGCTGCACTACCGATCACCGCAACCCTGGCCGACCATTCTCTGCGCCAGTCTGCTCGGCAGTTATATCTCGATGATTTTCTGGCTGGCCGGCTACAAGCTCACTCAAGCCTCTATCGCCTCGGTGCTGAATGAAACGGCGGCGGTATTTATCGTGATTTTTGCCTGGCTGATGCTGGGTGAACCTTTGAACGGCAGGAGAGTCTCAGGCGTCGTTCTGGCGTTTGCCGGCGTCAGCTTGATCGTGATGCTGTAAGTCGGGGTCTTGTTCGGTCGCTGCCGCGGGCGGGTCGAAAGGAGGGTCGGGATCGAGACCCGGAACCGGGTCATGGCCGCCGCGGCACAGCGGATGGCAGCGCAACAGGCGCTTGACGGCCAGCCAGCTGCCGCGAACGGAGCCATAGGCTTCAATCGCCTGCATGGCATAGACCGAGCAGGTCGGGGTAAAGCGGCATTGCTGACCGACCCAGGGCGACAGGATGTATCGGTAGGCGCGAATCAGGGCGAGGAGCAGGCCTTGCATGAACTTGTCAGCAGCCGACGGTACCGATGTATAATTTAAGGTTTGCAAACACAGCAGGCAAGAGGCGAACGAGTCGCAATGCCCAATAACAGTGTACAACTACCAGAGGGGTACAAGCCGTCCGAGGACGAGCAGTACATGTGTCCGGAACACCTTGAGTACTTCCGTCAGATGCTGCTCAAGTGGCGCTCTGAACTGATTGAGGAGTCTCAGGAAACCATCAACAACCTGCGCGGCGAAGTGCGCGACGTCGGTGACGAGGCCGAGCGGGCCAGTCGCGAGACGGAAAACAGCCTGGAACTGCGCACGCGTGATCGCTACCGCAAGCTGCTCGGCAAGATTGATCAGGCGCTGTCTCGTGTGGATGAAGGCTCCTACGGCTACTGTGAGGAGACGGGCGAAGAGATCGGCCTGGCCAGGCTTGAAGCTCGCCCGATTGCCACCCTGTGCCTGGATGCCCAGGAGCGCTGGGAGCTCAAGCAGAAACAAATGCGGGATAGTCGATAATCTCGCCGATAATATCGCGCGGCTGGACTGAACTAGTTCAGTCGAAGTATAGTCTTACTGGGCCAATTTAAAATTAGGCCATGAGTGTCGCCGAGACAAAACCTTGTCGTCACGCCATGGGGATTGACAACACAAACTAGAGGCGAACTAACAATGCGTAGAAAATTACTGGTCGCCGCCCTTGGTGCGGCGGCCATGCTGGCACAGCCGGCATTGGCCGATAACGACTTTGACGATCGCTGGCACGTCGGCGCGGCCGGCGGTTTCGCTCGTGCTGACAACGCGCGGCTTGCCGACGATGACAGCTACCATGCGGGTCTCAATATAGGGCGGTTTTTGACTCCGGCCTGGAGTCTTGATTTCCGTCTCGACCGTTATTCCTTTACCTTCGATCAGCCGACCCCGGGCGACGGCGAAAAGTTTCGTCTGACCTCGTTGGGTGTGCTGGGTCGTTATCACCTGGGCTCTGCTGACGATCGCACGCGCCCATACTTGTTGATTGGAACCGGCCTGCAGGAAAATGCCAGTTTCTTCAACAGTGGCCGCGACATATTCGGCTCGGCCGGCGTCGGCTTGATGCATCGCTTCAACGACCGTATTTTCATGCGGGCCGAACTGGAGGCGCGCTACGACAATGACCGCGACACCTTCGATCGCTCGCGTGGATTTGTCGACGTTCTGGGAACGGTGGGGTTGAACGTCCGTCTGGGCGATCTGCCGCCGCCACCGCCGCCACCGCCACCGCCGGCTGAGCCAGCGCCGCCACCACCACCGCCGCCGCCACCACCGCCGCCGCCTGAGCCGGAAGTCATTTTCGAGTTCGATACCGCGGTGTTCTTCAACTTTGATTCGGCGGTTCTGCGGCCTGAAGCCAGGGCCGAGCTCAACGAAGCAGCGGCCATGCTGAATCTGCACGGCGAAATCGTCCGTGTGGAAGTGGCCGGGCATACCTGTGATCTCGGTCCACGGGCTCACAACCAGGGCTTGTCGGAGCGTCGTGCCCAGGCTGTCAAGGACTATCTCGTCAACGAGGGCGGGGTTGATGCTTCCCGGCTGGTTGCGCGCGGATACGCCTTTGACCGCCCGAAAGTGCCGAACACTTCGCGCGAAAATCGCGAGCAGAACCGTCGAGTGGAGCTGATCGTGCTCGAAAGACGGAACTAAGGTCACCTCGGTGACTCATGAGAACAAAAAAGCCGGCCATTGGCCGGCTTTTTTGTGAACCGTTGAAAATGGCGTTCATTCACCCGCGCTCCGACAGGGCGACGTTGCGCACCGCCTTGAGCATGGCGTTCAAGCCGTTGGCCCGAGTGGGCGACAGATGTTCGCTCAAGCCGATGGCGTCGACAAAGCGCGGTTCGGTGCTAAGGATTTCCTCGGCGCTGCGGCCGGAGTAGACGCGCAGCAGCAAGGCAATCAGTCCGGAGACGATCGCGGCGTCGGAATTGGCGCGGAATTCCAGCCTGGAGGCATCGCCGTCGGCAATGAACCAGACGTTGGACTGGCAGCCGCTGAGCAGACGATCATCGGTCATCTCCTCAGGGTGCAACGGCGGCAGTTTCTTGCCCAGGTCGATCAGGTACTGATAGCGTTCAAGCCAGTCGTCGAAAAAACTGAACTCATCGATGATTTGCTGTTGCGCCATTTCGGCGTTGGCTATGCTCATTTGTTGGCAATCTCCCAGCTTGTGCCTTGCGGACCATCCTTCAGCACGATACCGCGCGCGGCGAGATCGTCGCGTATGCGATCTGCTTCCGCGAAGTCGCGCCGGTCGCGTGCGGCTTTTCGCGCCTCGATCAGGTTCTCGATTTCGGCCTCCGACAAGCCGGTCTCTACCTGCCTGAGCGCAAACCAATCACCCGGACTCTGCTGCAGCAGGCCCAACAACTCGCCGCTGACGCGAAGGCAGGCCGCCGCCTGGGCATCCTCGTCTGTGCCGCCAACCCGGCGTGCGATCTGGTTCAAAGCAGCCAGCGCCGTGGGCGTGTTGAGGTCGTCTTCCAGCGCGTCGGCCACGTCCGGATCGACTTCGGCTGATTCGCCTCGGTCGTGATCGCGCAGCAGTCCATAGAGGCGATCCAGCGTGGCCTGGGCTTGCTCCAGCGCCTTGTCCGACCAGTCCAGCGGCTGGCGGTAGTGGGCTGACAGCAGCACGTAGCGCAAAACCTCTCCCGGCCAGTGCTTGAGCAGTTCGTGGACCACAAGGGTATTGCCCAGCGACTTGGACATCTTGCGCTTTTCGACCGTGACGAAGCCGTTATGCATCCAGTAGCGGGCGAACACCTCACTGCCGTGGGCGCAACGGCTTTGCGCAATCTCGTTTTCGTGATGCGGAAAAACCAGGTCCTGGCCGCCGGCGTGGATGTCGATCACTTCGCCAAGATGCGTGGCTGACATCGCCGAGCATTCAATATGCCAGCCTGGACGGCCGCGGCCCCAGGGGCTGTCCCAGCCGGGCAAATCGTCAGACGAGGGTTTCCACAGCACGAAGTCGCCCGGGTTTTTCTTGTACGGGGCGACCTCGACCCGGGCCCCGGCGATCATTTCGCGCCGATCACGCCGTGAAAGCCGGCCATAATCCGGGAAGCTGGCGACGTCGAACAGTACATGGCCTTGTGCTTCATAGGCGCAGCCGCTGTCAACCAGGCGCTGGATCATGGCGATAATCTGCGGGATGTGGTCGGTGGCTCGAGGTTCGATGGTGGGGCGCTGGACGCCCAGCGCCGCCATGTCCTGGTGATAGGCCTCGGCGTAGCGACGCGAGATCACCTCGATGGGCACCCCTTCGGCAGCCGCGGCCTGGTTGATCTTGTCGTCGACGTCGGTGATGTTGCGCGCGTAAATCACTTGGGCGTAGCGACGACTGAGCACGCGGTGCAGCAAGTCAAAGATAACGGCCGGACGAGCATTGCCGATATGGGCATAGTTATAAACCGTCGGTCCGCAGGCATACACCGTCACCCGCTCAGGATTCAGGGGCTGGAAATCTTCCTTGCGGCGACTCAGGGTGTTGTAGATTCGGATGCTCATGAGGTCTGTCAGGTTGCGCAGGCTACAATCTTTAGCCAATTCCCCAGTTTAACCAAAATGTCGAGATGACCCATGCCCACCACCGATGATCTGCTCTACGCCCGGCACATCGAGCAGCGCCGTGACCAGATCGACACCTTGCTCAGTGAGCTGGGTTTTGACGCCCTGCTGATTCACTCCGGTCGGCCACGCAATCGATTGTTTGATGATCAGCACCCACCGTTCCGGGCTCATGGACCGTTCGTTGCGCTGGTACCGCTGCCGTTTGCCGCCGACTGCCTGCTGGAGTTCCGCGTGGGGCGCAAGCCCCGGCTGTGGTACTGCCAGCCCGAGGATTTCTGGCATTCGCCGCCGGCCGAACCGGCTGCTTGGTGGGCGGATCATTTCGAGATCGAACGGGTCGGGTCGGCAGCCGGCTGGAGGGGCCGTTTCGGCGCCGACCGCGCCCTGGCCGCCATCGGCGACCGGCATGACCTGAACGATATCGGTGAACGCGTAGCGCTCAACCCGCGGCACTTGCTGCATGCGCTGGGTGAGGCGCGCACCCGCAAGACCGCCTGGGAGCGCGAGTGCCTGACCCGCGCCAACCGCCGTGCGGCAGCGGGACACCTGGCCGCGGCCGATGCCTTTCGCCAGGGTGCGAGCGAACTCGACATTCAGCTTGCCTATCTGCAGGCGGTGGCCCAGGACCAGGACGAGCAGCCTTACCACGGCATTGTCGCCCTGAACGAGCATGCCGCTGTGCTGCACTACCAGCACCGCGACGCCCATGCGCCCGCGCAATCGCGCAGTTTCCTGCTCGACGCCGGCGCCGATGAGCACGGCTATGCCAGCGATATCACGCGCACCTGGACCTTGCCCCAGCATGCGGACTTCGCTGTCCTGGTCAACGAAATGGATGCCTTGCAGCAGCGGCTGTGCGAAGGTCTGCGGCCGGGCGCGAGCTTTATCGATCTGCATCGGCAGGCCCATCTGGGTGTGGCCGCGATTCTCAACCAGTCCGGGCTGGTCGCCATGGACCCCGAAGATCTGGTCGAAAGCGGGGTGAGCGCCTTTTTCCTGCCGCATGGGCTGGGCCATTTTCTCGGCGTGCAGGTCCACGACGTCAACGGCCAGGTGGACGCCGCGGGCGAGCCGCTGCCACCGCCCGAGCGCTATCCGTTTCTGCGCCTGACCCGGGTGTTGGAGCCGGGCCATGTGGTGACCGTGGAGCCCGGTCTGTACTTCATCCCCATGCTGCTGGAGCGCTTGCGCCAGAGCGAGTACGGACGCCGGGTCGACTGGTCTCAGGTCGAAGCCCTGAAGGTATTTGGCGGCATCCGCGTCGAAGACAATGTGCTGGTCAGCGAAGCCGACCCGGTCAACCTGACCCGGCAGGCCTTCGCGGGCTTGACTTGATGCCTGTCGTAGCCCGGTCAACATGAGTCAGGCTGTACTGACCCGGCTGCGCGAGTTGCTGGGCGAACAGGGCTTGCTGCTCCCGAGTGAGGACTTGTCGCGTTACGAGCGTGAATGGCGGGGACGCTATGCCTCGCGCGCCCTGGCCGTGGCGCGGCCGGCCGATACCCGGACACTGGCGCGCTTGGTTGCCATCTGTGCCGAGCATCGTCTGCCCATGGTTCCCCAGGGTGGCAACACCGGTCTGGTGGGCGGCGCGGTGGCTCGCGGCGACCGCGCCGAGCTGATCGTCAGCCTCGATCGCATGCGCCGGCTGCGCCGGCTTGACCCTGACTCGGCCAGTTTGACGCTCGAGGCCGGTTGCACGCTCAAGGCAGCGACCGATGCGGCCGCGGCGGCCGGATTCCGGTTGCCGCTGGCCCTGGCCTCGGCCGGCAGCGCGACAATCGGTGGTGTGTTGGCCACCAATGCCGGCGGCAACGAAACCATTCGCTTCGGCAATGCCCGGGCCATGGTGTTGGGCCTGGAGGCGGTGTTCGCCGATGGGCAGGTCTGGAACGGCCTGTCGGCGCTGCGCAAGGACAACGCCGGCTACAACCTGGCCCAGTTGCTGGTTGGTTCGGAAGGGACTTTGGCCATCATCAGCGCGGCAACCCTGGCACTCAGACCCCTGCCGCGGCAGGTCGAGACGGCCTGGCTGGCGTTGCTATCACCGCGGGCGGCACTGGCCTTGCTGCGGCGTGTGCGGGCCACATTGGGCGAGACCTTGACGGCGTTTGAGTTGATGCCCCGGCAGGCGCTGGAGTTTGTTCTGGACTACCTGGATTCAGGGCAGTGTCCGGTCGACAGACAGTCGCCGTGGCATGTTTTGATCGAATGCGACAGCGAAACGGCCGGCGAGTGGCTGCGTCCGGCCCTGGTGGAGACTCTGGAAACGGCCCTGGAATCTGCCGAAGTGAGCGATGCGGTGGTCGCTGCCGGCGGCATGCAACGCGCCGAATTCTGGCGCCTGAGAGAATCCATTTCCGACGCCCAGCGCGTTGGTGGTGTCAGTCTGAAGCACGATATCTCGCTGCCGACCGCGGCCATCCCCGAGTTTATCGAGACCTGTCTGGGCGAACTTGAGGCGCTGGTGCCGGGTATCCGCCCTTGCGTGTTCGGGCATTTGGGCGATGGCAATCTGCATTTCAACCTGACCCAGCCAGAGCGACTGAGCGCCGCAGCCTTCCGTGCTTTGGAAGCGGAGATCAACGAGCGGGTGTTTGCGCGGGTGTTGGCGATCGGGGGATCAATCGCCGCCGAGCACGGGATCGGGCTGTTGCGCCGCGAGCGTTTGGGCGAGTCAGCTCAGCCCGCTGCCCTGGAAGCGATGAAGCGGATCAAGCAGTCGCTTGATCCGCTCGGTCTTTTGAATCCGGGAAAAGTTCTGCGGGTCGACTGAGCGATTACTCGCCTTCGTCGGCCGGAGACATCTGGGTCTGGAAGTAATTCTGCTCGCCCAGGCGCTCGATCAGGTCGAGCTGGGTTTCCAGCCAGTCGACGTGGCCTTCTTCGTCTTCCAGGATGGCCTTGAACAGATCGCGGCTGACGTAGTCGCGGCACTGGTCGCAGTATTCGACGGCGTCGCGGTACATGGGGATGGCGTCCATTTCCAGCGCCAGGTCGCATTCCAGGGTCTCTTTTGGCGTTTCACCGATGCGCAGGCGGTCAAGATCCTGCAGATTGGGCAAGCCACCGAGGAACAGAATGCGCTTGATCAGTTTGTCGGCATGCTGCATTTCTTCAATGGATTCTTCATAGGCTTTCTTGGCCAGCCGATCCAGGCCCCAGTCTTCGAACAACCGAGAGTGCAGAAAGTACTGGTTGATTGCGGTCAGCTCGCCTTTGAGTGCCTTGTTGAGCCATTCGATGACTTTTGGATCACCTTTCATGTCTGGTCCTTTTTCGGTGTTGAAAGCAGCGCGATATTATAGGACAGGCGCCAAAAGCCTGTGACGCGCTGACACGGAAATCGGGTCGGGAAGGGGAACTTTAGGCGCTGCTGGTCATGACCCGCAGCGGCAGGCTTTGATGGGCGCGCAGCTGGACCGACAGCACCAAGTCCTCGGCGTAGCTGCGGCATGTTCCGCAGGTGCTGGAGCAGCCGGTGATCGCCTGAATCTCTTCAAAGCCCAAGCCTTGTTCGGCCAGCGACCGAATCATGTCTTCCTTCAGGCGATTGCAGATGCATACGTACATGGTGGACACAGTATACGTAATGAGAATGATTGTCAATATTGACCCAGATCAATTTTTTAGGATTTTTTTCAGGTTCTCTCCGCATTGACCCTGCACCACTCATCCTCGAGCCTGACTCATTTGCCACGGAGACCTGCAACTGTCATGCAAACGCTGCCAAAAAACGAATCTGTCTGGGACTATCCGCGGCCGCCGCGGATTGAGCGCGTCGATTGGCCGCTCAAGGTGGAGAACCGGGGCCGCGTTCTGGCCTCGACAACCACGGGCGTTCGGGTTCTGGAGACCTCGCATCCTCCCTGTTTTTATTTTCCGCCCGAGGACGTGGATTTTGCCTGCCTCGAGCCCAGCGCGACGCGCACCTTCTGCGAGTGGAAGGGACAGGCGCGCTACTGGCATCTGCGCACCGAGAATGGCCTGATTGAGGATGTGTGCTGGGCCTACCCGGATCCACGCGATGAACGCATTCGTGATCATGTCTCTTTTTACGCCGGCCGCGTCGAAGCCTGCTACGTCGCCGGCGAGCGTATCCGGCCCCAGGAAGGTGATTTCTATGGTGGCTGGATCACCTCCTGGGTCAGCGGTCCCTTCAAGGGCGGGCCGGGGACGCGCGGCTGGTAGCGTGGTTGCGCTCCGCGGCAAGGTGGGGCGCATTGAACCGTCAAGGCTGATCTTGCCATCGCACTGATCAGCCCTGCGCCATACTGCCGACCGAGTTTCAACGCAGCTTTGCCCATGAATCCTGTTCTTGTCGCCGGTGCCGTTTTGGGCCTGCTTTCCGTCGTGATTGGCGCTTCCGCCGAACATCTCCTGCAGCAGCGGGTCGAGGCCGAAGTCTGGCGCTGGGTCATGACCGCGGTGCGCTATCACCAGGTCGGCGCGCTGATTGTCACCGCGCTGGGCCTGAGCCTCTTATGCGGCGCGCGTCCGACGCGCTGGATCAACATGTCGGCCTCCTTCCTGATCGTCGGCACCGTCCTGTTCAGTTTCAGCATTTACGCCGCCGCTCTGACCGGTATTTTGTCGTTGACCTACGTCACTCCCATCGGCGGCGTCAGCCTCATGTTCGGCTGGCTGCTGTTGATCTGGGCCGGGGTGCAGGCGGGGCGGGACTGACGCCATGCCCGAGGGCCCGGAAATGTTCCGCATGGCCCGGGCGAGTTTTGACACTGATGCGCCGATTGTGCGCAAATCGATTGTGCGCAAACCGATTGTGCGCAAACAAGGGCCGCACGACGCTTGTATCGACGTCCGCCGCGGCAACCGGAACCCGTCGGTTCCAAGGCACGGCAGTCAGGATAGAATTTCGGAGTTGGCTTGAATCCCGGATGACAAACTCGTGCGCCTGATCGCCCGCTACCCCTCGTTGTCGGCCGCTGAAGAACGGGCGGCCTTCCTGCGCTCGCGCGGAATCGCTACCCACGTTTCGGAACTGACCGTTCTGAAACCCGGCTTGTCGGGTGGACAGGTCGACCGCGCCGCCCTGTGGGCCGTGCTGGCGGGCCAGTACGAAGATGCGCGGCAGCTGCTGGAAAACGCTGACCACCGGCCCGCCAATGCCCTCGATGAGCAGGACATGCACACCTTTCAGGAAGAAGGGGCGGTACAGGCGCGTCGGCAGATGATTCGCGGACTCGTCATCACCCTGGCCGTGTTGCTGGGGCTATTGGCCGTGGTTCTGCACTTGGGTCCTTAGCGCTCAGCCCGGCCATGCAATGGGGTGTCGCACAGCGGGCCAGACCGCGCCATCGCTTGCTCTACCTGCTGCAACTATCGGCCGGTGGAGAGCTTAGCGTCAGCCCGGTGCGCTCACCGCTGGCCGGCGTCATCGGCGCGGTGGTGCCTTTCTCACTGAGCTTGCTTGAGCAGGAGATGCGTCCGGCCTACGTGGCCGACGAGGACTACCGCATCCTGCATGAGCTGGCCGAACGCTCGGCCCTGGTGCCGGGCCTGACCTGGCATCCGCTGCCGGCATCGGCCGAAGATTTGTTCCGTGCCTTGCTGGACTCCGGTCGCTGTTACTGGCAGTCGCCAGACGGCCCGGCGCTGCAGCCGAGTGAGCCTGTGAGCAGCGATGTGCAGTGGCAGCTGCATGCGGACGGCACGCAGCAGCTGTGCTTCGATCTGTCGGGCTCGGGCATGGGCGAGTGGCTGCAGCTGCCGCTGAATCCGCCCTGGCTGGTGGATTGTCATAGCGGCCGGTGTCGACCGGTTCGCCCGCTGCGCGAGCCGGCAAGAGCGCTCGAGCTGATCGCCGAGGGTCGGCTCGATCCGGGCCGCACGCAGCGGCTGATCATGACCCTGGCGGACGAGGGCAGTGCGCTGCCGCGGCCGGCCGCGCTGGAATGGCAGCGGGTTGATTCGGGTCGGCCCGAGCCACGCCTGCGTCTGGCCAATGTCGAGGTCGGTTGCGGCGGACGGTTCATGCCCTTGCCCTCGGCCGGCTTGAGTTTCCAGTACGGCCCGCTGGAGCTGGCCTGGGACCATGAAGGAGATTCGCGCCTGCTGCCACCGGCATCGGACGCCACTGTGGGTCGGGTGTTGCGGGCCGAGCGCGATCACGATTTTGAGGAAGCCTGTCTGGCCCAACTGGAGGCAGTCGGGCTGGTGCCGTTGAGCGCGGCCGATGGGCTGGATTATCCGCCGGGCAGCGGCGGTTTGCTGGTGCCGGGGCAACGCAATCGTCTGACCGAGTCCTGGGTACGCGCCCAGCAGTCGCTGGACGAGTTGGCCGCACAGGGATGGCGGCTTGAAAAGGCTGCTGATTTGATGCTGGAGCGGATCGTGCCGGAGCGCTGGACATGCCGGCTGGCCACGATCGATGCGGACTGGATCGCGCTGGACCTGCAGATCGAAGCCGGCGCTGAGCGAATCAGCCTGTTGTCGGCACTGGCTCAATGGGCGCGCTCGGCCACGCCGATGTTGCTGCGGGAACTGCTGCAATCGCCCGATTCGGACCGGCTTGCCATTCTCGATGTGGACGGACGGCGCGTGCTGCCGGTGCCGGTCGAGCACATGACAGCCGTGCTTACGGCCCTGCCGGAATTGGGCGATGTCGATACGCGGCTCCCGTCCGGCGTGCTGAAGTTGCGACGGGCTCGTTTGGCCGAGCTGAACCAGCTGAGTGCCTGCTGGCCGCTGGCCGGGGATGCCGAGCTGGCTGATGTGGCCCGGCGTCTGGGCCAGTTCGAGCAAATCCTGCCGGCCCGGGCGCCCGCCGGTCTGCAGGCGCGCTTGCGTGATTATCAGCGTCTGGGGCTGGGTTGGTTGCAATTCCTGTGCGAGGCCGGCTTTGGCGGCATCCTGGCCGACGACATGGGCCTGGGCAAAACCATTCAGACCCTGGCTCACATCCTGACCGAAAAAGAGAGCGGCCGTCTCGACCGGCCGGCGCTGGTGGTGGCCCCGACCAGCCTGATGTTCAACTGGAAAAGCGAAGCGCGCCGCTTCGCGCCCGGCCTCAAAACCCTGCTGCTGCATGGCCCCGAGCGGCGCGGCCAGTTCCAGTGGGTCGGCGACTCGGACCTGGTGCTGACGACTTATCCCTTGCTGGGGCGCGATATCGACTGGCTCAAGCGCGAGCGCTGGCATCTGCTGATTCTCGACGAGGCCCAGGCGATCAAGAATGCACGCACCCGGGCCAGTCGCGCCGTGCGCCAGCTGCAGGCCCGGCACCGCCTGTGCCTGACCGGCACGCCGCTGGAAAACAACTTGAGCGAATTGTGGAGCCAGTTCGATTTTCTGATGCCGGGCCTGCTGGGCTCGGACAAGCAGTTTCGCGGCTATTTCCGCCAACCGATCGAAAAGGCCGGCAACGAGGAGCGCCGGACGCAGCTGGCTCGCCGCATCCGCCCGTTCTTCCTGCGCCGCAGCAAGGCCGAGGTGGCGCCCGAGCTGCCGCCCAAGACCGAAATCGTGCGCAGCGTGCCGCTGGTCGGCTCTCAGCTCAAGACCTACGAGACGGTGCGCGCCGAGATGCAAGAGCGCGTGCGCCGTGCCTTCCATGTCGACGGGCCGGAACGCGGCCGCATCGTCATTCTCGACGCGCTGCTCAAGCTGCGCCAGATCTGCTGCGACCCACGCCTGCTCGACCCGCACGCCGCGGTGGGGGCAAGCGGGTCGGCCAAGCTGGCACTGCTGATGGACCTGGTACCGGAGATGGTCGTTGAAGGACGTCGCATCCTGCTGTTTTCGCAGTTTGTGCGCATGCTGGAACTCATCGAGCGCGAGCTGGCGCAGCGTGCCATTCCGTATCTGAAGTTGACCGGCCAGACTCGCGATCGGCAGAAAGTGGTCGAAGCCTTCCAGTCCGGCCAGGCGCCGGTGTTCCTGATCAGCCTGCGCGCCGGCGGCGTCGGCCTGAACCTGACCGCGGCCGACACTGTCATCCACTACGACCCGTGGTGGAACCCGGCGGTGGAGGACCAGGCCACCGATCGCGCCCATCGCATCGGCCAGGACCAGAAGGTTTTTGTCTACCGCCTGCTGACCGACGCCACCATCGAGGACAAGATCCAGCAAATGCAGGGCGCCAAGCGCGAATTGATCGATGGCCTGCTCGGCGGCGGTGGGGCGCTGGACTTGAGCGCCGAAGATCTGGCCGAACTGCTCGGTTCGGCCTGAGGCGCAATCGCCACCCGCCGCGCAGCAGTGCCGGCTTCATGCACGCGTAGCCAAAAGCTGCTACATAGAACACTCAGCCTGAATATTCCAACTGTCCTCCATGCGTATTGGTTTGCCTTGCCGTGTTCCGACCGCCCTCGCCATGGGTGTGGTGATCCTGTTTTGCTTGTCGCCGAGCCTGGGTTTTGCAGCCGATGATCCGGGAAAGCTGCGCGGCATGGTGTTTTCCGATCTGAACGGCGATGGTCAACGCCAGGACAACGAACCCGGCATTGCCGGCGTGCTGGTCTCCAACGGGCTGGAGGTCACGGTCACCGACGCCGAGGGCCGCTACCAATTACCGGTGCGCGCCGACATGGATGTCACGGTCATCCAGCCGGCCGGCTGGCGCGTGCCGGTCGATGAGCGCCAGGTTCCGCAATTTGCCTTCACCTGGAAAGCCGGCGGCACGCCCGAACCGCTGAGGTTCGGTGGTTTGCCAGACCCCGGACCTTTGCCCGAGCGCATCGACTTCCCGCTGCTGCCGGCGCCGCAAGGCGATCAATTCCGCTGCGCTATCGTCGGCGACAGCCAGACCTATTCCAACGACGAGGTTGGTTTCTTCCGCGCCAGCACCGTGGTCGACCTGCTCGACGAAGGCTTAAGCGACGGCGACTGCATGATCTATGTCGGCGACGTGATGGGCGACGACCTGGATCTGCTGGATCGGCTGATGCGCGTGGGCGCGGCCGTTGGCGTGCCGCAGTGGCTGGTGTTCGGCAATCACGACTTGGACTTCGACGCCACCGAAATGGCCCACTCGGCCGACTCCTGGCGGCGCATGGCCAAGCCGTCTTATTTCGCCTTCGAAATCGGACAGGCCACATTCGTTGCGCTCAACAATGTTTATTACCCCTGCGGCGAAGACGACGCGCGATTGCCCGGCCGTGAATTCTGCCTGGAAGAGCGCCCGCGCTACAACGGCCGGGTGCCCGACATTCAGATGCAGTGGCTGGAAAACCTGCTGGCCCACATTCCCGAAGACCGCCTGATCGTGCTGCTGCACCACATCCCGCTGGTGTCTTTCAGCGACGCTCACAGCGTGGTTCACCAGACCGACAACGCGCCCGAAATCCATGCCCTGCTGGAAGGCCGCCCGGCGCTGTCCATTTCCGGCCACACCCACACCGTGGAAAACCTCGAGCCCGGCGAGTTTTACAAAGGTTGGGAGGAACACGTCGGCGTCGGTCCGCTGCCGTTCCGTCATATCATTGCCGGCGCCGCCTCTGGTGCGTGGTGGCAGGGCAATTTTGATATCGACGGCATCCCCATGGCGCTGCAGCGCTTAGGAGCACCCAGGGGCGTGGTGATGCTGGATTTCGATGGCATTGACTATCGCGAGCGCTACCGCGGCAGCCGTCTGGACCCGCGCCGTGGCCAGTGGGTGGCGCTCAATACCCCGCGCTTTCGCGACTGGTACGAAACGCTGGATGCCTGGATGCGCGAATCTCCATCCGAGCGCGACCCCGTCCCGCCGGTGTCCATCCACGACCTGGGTGATACCCAGCTGCTGACGCCCGAAGACCTGGCGGGTCAAGTGTTTCTGACCGCCAATGTGTGGATGGGCAGCCAGGCCACCAGCGTGCGCGCGCGGCTGGGGCAGGGCGAGTGGTTTGCGCTTGAGCGCACGCAGGAAGGCCAGGGCGAGGCGCCGCGCACCGGCGCGCTGTTCGTCGACCCCTTTGCCATGCAGCACCAGGCCAGCGACGCCCGCCGCGCCATTGTCAGCCGCTCCGGCGAGCCGCGCACCCAGGGCTATGAAACCTTCCGCGGCCGCACCAACGACGGCCCGCCGCGCCCGCAGGGACGCTCCCTGTCAGACCGCAACGTGCATTTGTGGAAAGCCCCGCTGCCGGCCGATTTGCCGCTGGGCGTGCATGTATTCGAGATCGAAAGCACCGACCGTAACGGTCAGGTGTTGAGCGACCAGCTGGTGCTGGAAGTGGTCGAGGAACTGCCCTCCAGATTCTGGCGGCACTGGGACTAAGCACTTCTGACTGCCCCTCAAGAGGAAATCGTCAACGAATTGATAAGAATCCGTTTACTAATGCGAATGGATATCGTTATAATAGACGCTCGCATAACAACTCACGAGGAAGTTAGTTTCGATGTCAGCCATTCGCACCCAAAAAAACCCGCTGGCCTGCGCCATTTCCCTGGCTTTGCTGCTGGCCTCGGGCGCCAGCCTGGCCGCGGTGGAGGCGGCTGAAGCCGAGCAGGGCGGTTCCGGTCTGGAGTCGGATTCCACCGAATTGCCTCGAATCCGCGTCGTCGCTCCGGATCCCCTCAACCTGGCTTTGACGCCGGGTGCGATCTATACCGTGACCGAGGAGGACGTCGAGCTGGTCCAGCCGCGTTCCACCGAGGACCTGCTGCGCCGCGTGCCGGGGATCTTCATCAAGCGCGAGGAAGACAGCGCCGTGGTCACCAATATCGGCGTGCGCGGTCTGCCGGCCGGGGACTACAAAACCCTGGTGCTGGAAGATGGGGTGCCGATTCAGCCCGGAATCTTCGTCGGCAACGCCCGCTACTTCAATCCGCGCGTGCAGCGCATGGAGGGTGCCGAGGTCCTGAAAGGCGCTTCGTCCCTGCGTTTCGGCCCCAACAACATCGGTGGCGTGATCAACTTCCTGACCCGTACGCCCGAAGACGGCGTCGCTCTGACCGGGCAGATCGGCTCATGGAATACGCGTG
>SLJA01000107.1 GCA_007135355.1 Wenzhouxiangella sp. | reverse complement strand
GGCCACCATCTTCGACCGCGTGCTGTTTGCCTGGCAGGTGCTGGGCAACGCCTTCGGGCCGCTGCTGATCGTGCTGCTGTTCGCCGGCCCGGTCGACGCCCGCTACCGTCTGGCCGCCATGCTGACCGGGGCCTTGTTGACCGTGATCATCAGCTTCTTCCCACAAGCGCCGGGCAATGCGGTGGAGCGGCTGGTGCCATTTTTGCTGGCTTTGGTGATTGCGTGGATAGGGAGGGGGGCTAGGGACTAGGGGTCAGGGAGCTTGGTCGAACGCTTCAAGCTCGGCAAAAAATGCTTCGACTCACCATCCGCGTCGTCGATGCTCCCTAGCCCCTAGCCCCTAGCCCCTGAACCCTCGTAATCGAAATCGGCGCTAGACTCTCGGCTACGATCATCACGGACATTGAGACGGTGAGTTCCGGACTCCACGACGTCATCAGCCTGCTCGAACTCGAGCGTATCGACGACAACATCTTCCGCGGTGAGAGCCGCGACATCGGCGCGCCGCAGGTGTTTGGTGGGCAGATCGTCGGGCAGGGCCTGTCGGCGGCGCATCAGACCGTGGACGGTCGGCGGCCGCATTCGCTGCATGCCTATTTCCTTCGGCCCGGCGACTTTCACCATCCTGTGATTTACCAGGTCGAGCGCGCGCGCGACGGGCGCACCTATTCCAATCGGCGCGTGGTGGCGATTCAGCACGGTCGGCCGATTCTCAACATGACGGCCTCTTTCCATACTGACGAGCCGGCCTGGGATCACCAGGCCGAGATGCCTGAAGTGCCGGGCCCGGAGGGCCTGAGGAACAGCACCGAACTCGGTCGCGCGGCAGCCGAGCATGCACCTGAGAAAATGCGTCGCCTGCTCATGCATTCGCCACCCTTCGAGTTCCGTCCGGTCGAGCCGCCAAAGTTCCTGGACCCTTCAGCGCGCCCGGCTGTAAAGCATGTGTGGATGAAAGCCTGGGAGGCGCTGCCGGACGACGAGGCCTTGCATCGCCATCTCCTGACCTATGTTTCCGACTACGAACTGCTCGGCACGGCCACCTTCCCGCATGAGCTGGATTTCCGCAGCCGCCGCGTGCAGATGGCCAGTCTCGACCACGCCTTGTGGTTCCACCGCCCGTGCCGGGTCGATGACTGGCTGCTGTATGCCTGCGACAGCCCCAACAGCTACGGCGGGCGGGGCTACTCACGGGGGCAGATCTTTACCCGCGACGGGGTCCTGGTGGCTTCGGTGGCCCAGGAGGGCGTGATTCGACCCCGTCAGGCGCGTTGATGTCTCTGTGAATCGATCGATGAATCCAATTTCATCGAAAAATGCCTTTGATCCGCATTTTTTGAGCGAGATCATTTTTTGCGTGGTCGGACGAGGCTAATCTGAAGGTGTACTGGCTGCCTGCCCGGAATTTCGGGATCAGAAAGCCGGTGGAGGAGAGGATCGGCAGGCACGGAGGCAGCGATAAAGCCTTTTCCCGCGCGCCGGCCCAGGTTTTTGATACCGGTGGAGGCGACAAGGCAACCCATATGTCTGCATCACGGCGATTGCATTCGGCACACCGGCGCGGCTGCCTGCAGTGGGGTGCGGCGCGATGAGTGGTGCACTGGTCGCAGCCCTGGCCCTGGCCGGACTGGCCATACTGCTGTCGGGCATTCTCCTGTTGGCCGGGCGGTTCCTGCATGTCGAGGAAGACCAGCGCCTGGAAAAGCTGGTCAACCTGCTGCCTGGTACCAACTGTGGCGCCTGCGGCCAGCCCGGCTGCCGTGCCTTCGCCGAGGCGCTGCTGAAGGGTGATGCGGCGCCGGCCGGTTGTTCGGTCAGTTCGGATCCGGCACGCCAGCGCATCGCGATCTATCTCGGCGTTCCGGTCGGTGAGGCCGATCGCAAGGTCGCGCGCCTGGCCTGTGCCGGCGACCGCAATACCGCACGCTTCCTGGCCAATTACCAGGGCCAGCCCAGTTGCGCGGCCGCGGCCGTGGTCGATGACGGTGGCAAGGCCTGTGCCTGGGGATGCCTGGGGCTGGGCGACTGCGAGCGCTCCTGCGACTTCGATGCCATTCGCATGAGCCCGCTGGGGTTGCCGATCGTTGACGAGGTCGCCTGCACCGCCTGCGGCGACTGCGTGCGCGCCTGCCCCAAGGATCTGTTCAGCATCGTGCCAGAGCAGCAGCCGCTGTGGGTGGCCTGCAACAATCCGCTTGAAGGCAATGAACTGCTCGAAACCTGCAAGGTTGCCTGCACCGCCTGCGAGCGCTGCGTGCGCGATGCGCCGCAGTGGCTGCGGTTGGAAAGCAACCTACCGGTCAATGTGAACAACGCGCCCGGCAAGCCGCCGCGCAAGGCCATCGACCGCTGCCCGACCGGGGCGATCGTCTGGATCGAAAACGGCCGACCCGAGATCGGCGCCAGTGCCCGCATGCCGCAGGCTCTGCGCGGTCCGCGAGCTACCGCCTGAACTTTGAGTAACAACGAGAACCTAGGACATCATCATGAAGCAAGCCACCCGCAGCCAGCCCGAAGCGCAAGCCAAATACCCCGGCCAGCGAGCCGCGATGGACGGCAACAGCGCCGTGGTCTCGGTCGAGTGTGACGGCAGTGACGCCGCCGGCGCCTACCCGATCACGCCGTCGACCCAGATGGGCGAGGGCTGGGCCGAAGCCGCCTCCGCCGGCTACCGCAATATCTCCGATCGGCCGCTGATCTTTGTCGAGCCGGAAGGCGAACACGCGGCTGCCGCCGTGACCGCCGGCATGGCCATGACCGGCTTGCGCGCGGCCAATTTCTCGTCCGGTCAGGGCGTGGCCTACATGCACGAATCGCTGTATCCGGCGGTGGGCAAACGCCTGACCTATGTGCTCAACATGGGCTGCCGGGCCATCACCAAAGCCACCCTGAACGTGCATGCCGGCCACGACGATTACCACTGCGTCGACGACACTGGCTTCTTCCAGGTCTTCGCCCGCGACGCCCAGGCCGCGGCCGATCTCAACCTGATCGCCCACCGTCTGGCCGAGCTGGCGCTGAACCCCGGCATCGTCGGCCAGGACGGTTTCCTGACCACCCATCTGATCGAATCGCTGATGCTGCCCGAGCGCGAACTGGTGGCCGAATACCTGGGCCGGCCCGAAGACATCATCGAGTGCCCGACACCGGCCCAGCGCCTGCTCTACGGCGACACGCGCCGCCGCGTACCCGAGTTGTGGGACGTGGACAACCCGATGATGTCCGGCACGGTGCAGAACCAGGACGCCTACATGCAAAGCGTGGCCGCACAGCGCCCGTTCTTCTTCGACGCCATTCCGGCCCTGGCCGAGCAGGCCTTTGCCGAATATGCCGAGCTGACCGGGCGCGTGTACTCGCGCGTGGCCGGTTATCGCATCGAAGATGCGCAGTACCTGCTGCTGGCCCAGGGCAGCGTTATCCCGACCGCCGAAGCGGTGGCCGACTATCTGCGCGATACCCGCGGCATCAAGCTCGGTGTGGTGGATCTGCTGATGTTCCGGCCGTTTCCGGCCGACCTGATTGGGCAGATGCTGCGTGGCCGTGGCGCGGTCACGGTGCTGGAGCGGACCGATCAGCCCCTGGCCGTCGATCCGCCGCTGGCGCGCGAGGTGCGTGCCACGCTGGGCAAGTGCATTGAAAACGGCCGCGCCGGCGGCCGGCCGATTCACCCCGGTTTGCCGGCCTATCAGAAGTTGTCCGATGTCCCCGACCTGTACTCGGCCTGTTTTGGCCTGGGCAGCCGCGATGTGACCCCGGGCGATCTGATTGGCGCGGTCGAGAACATGCTGCCCGATGGCGCCGGGCGTCGCCTGTATTACCTGAGCATCGACTTCCTGCGCGACACACCGTTGAACCCCAAGGACCAGATTCGCCAGGAGCGCCTGGTGCGCGACTACCCGAACCTGACCGAACTGGTGGTCAAGGGCAGCGAAAACCCCAACCTGATGCCGGAGCGCTGCGTCACCGTGCGCATGCACTCGATTGGCGGCTGGGGTGCGATCACGACGGGCAAGCACCTGGCCACCACCTTGTTCGACCTGCTCGGCTGGCATATCAAGGCCAACCCCAAGTACGGCTCGGAGAAGAAGGGCCAGCCGACCACCTTCTACCTGGCCGTGGCGCCGGAGAAGATCCGCGTCAACGGCGAGTACCAGCACGTCGACGTGGTGCTCTCGCCCGACCCCAATGTGTTCGGCCACAGCAACGCCCTGGCCGGCTTGCGCGAGGGTGGGCTGTTGATCATGCAGTCCGACGCCAAGACGCCCGAGGAGGCCTTCAAGCGCCTGCCCGAGCATTACCGGCGCCAGATTGTCGAGCGCAAGATCCGAGCGTGCTTCCTCGACGCCTTCCGCATCGCGCGCGAAGAAGCCACCGACCCGGACCTGGAGCTACGCATGCAGGGCATCGCCTTCCAGGGCGCGTTCTTCTCTGCCACCGGCATCCTGGCCGAGCACGGCATGGACGAGGAACGCCTGATCGACTCCATGCGCGAACGCCTGCAGAAAAAATTCGGCGCGCGCGGCGCGCGCGTGGTCGAAGACAACCTGCGCGTGATCCGGCGCGGCTATGACGAATTGCGCGAGGTCACCGATTTCAGCCTGCCGGAGGAGTCCGGCACCGCACTGGCCGCACCACGGGTGCCGATCACGGTGCGTGGGCTGCCGGCCAGCAAGGCGCCCTTGAGCGACATCCAGCGCTTCTGGACCGACACCGGCAGCCTGTACGCCAGCGGCCGCGGCAACGACAATCTGGCCGATCCGTTCATGGCCTTGAGCGCCGTGCCGGCCTCGACCGCGCTATTCCGCGACATGAGCGGCATCCGCAACGGCCATCCGATCTGGATTCCGGAAAACTGCACCGCCTGTGGCAAATGCTGGACGGTGTGTCCGGACACGGCCATCCCCGGCCTGGTCAATTCCTTGAGCGAAATTCTCAATACCGCAATGGCGCGGGTGCGCAAGGCCGGCCATGCCCCGGAACGCCTGCCGCGGGTGATCAACGCACTCGAAGGCCGCATACGCAAGCTGTTTGACGAGGCCGGGGCCGGTGTTGCCGCCCGTGGCCTGATTTCCGAGGCGATTGAAGATCAGTTGGCCGCGACCACCGATGCCGCGCAGCGGGCTGAACTGGAAACCGAGTTCGGCTGGCTGGAGCAGGCCCTGGGCGATTTCCAGTGGTCGCTGACCCGTCCCTTCTACAGCCAGCGCGAGAGTAAGCAGCCCGGCAGCGGCGGGCTGCTCAGCATCACCATCAATCCGGAAACCTGCAAGGGTTGTGCCGAGTGCGTGGTGGTGTGCGAGGACAACGCGCTCGAGCAGATCACCCAGACCACCGAGTCGCTCGACAAACTGCGCGGGCAGTGGGAGATCTGGCGCGACCTGCCCAGCACCAGCGATGACTTCATCCGCATCGACGATCTGGAGCAGGCCATCGGCGTGCTCGACCACATCCTGCTGAAAAAAGAGATCTACCTGCCGTTCACCAGCGGCGACGGTGCCTGCCTGGGCTGCTCGGAAAAGACCGTGGTGCG
>SLJA01000338.1 GCA_007135355.1 Wenzhouxiangella sp. | reverse complement strand
GCTTTCCACCCCGGTGCAAACCATGGCCAGACTCGGACTGATTTTCGGCGACCAGCTCAATCGCAACCACGCCTTGCTCGAGCAGCTGGATGCGAAGCGAGACCGGCTGCTGTTCGGTGAGGTGGCCGAAGAGGCCGGCTATGTGCCGCATCATGGCCAGAAAATAGCCCTGATCTTTGCCGCCATGCGGCACTTTGCCGGTGAGCTGGAAGCGACCGGTTGGCGGGTCGACTACCACCGTCTGGATATCGACAGCGACATTCGCAGCTTTACGGATCTGGTTGCGGCGGCCTGCCGGTGTCACGATATCGAGGAAATCGTGGTCAGCTGGCCCGGCGAGTGGCGGGTGCTGGAACAAGTGCGCGCTTGGGAGAAGCGGCTGGGGGTTGCCGTGACGGTGCTTCCGGATACTCGCTTTCTGAACCCGCTGGAGCACTTCGAACGCTGGGCCGAAGGCCGCAAACAGCTGCGCATGGAGTTTTTTTACCGCAATATGCGGCGCAGCACCGGCTTGCTGATGGACGGCGACCAGCCGGTCGGTGGCGAATGGAACCTTGATGCCGCCAACCGCAAGCGCTGGAAGGGCGAGCCGCCGGCGGCCCAGCCCATGCGTTTTTCTCCTGATGAGACCACCAGCGAAGTGCTTGAACTGGTCGGCACAGAGCTCAAGTATTTCGGTGAGCTGGATGGGTTTGACTACCCGGTCACGCCGGCCCAGGCGCGGCGCGCATTGACTCACTTCGTCAAGCAGGCCCTGCCATGGTTTGGTGATTTCCAGGACGCTTTGCCCGACGGCGAGGACTATCTGTTCCACAGCCGCTTGTCCAGTAGTCTGAATCTGGGACTGCTATCGCCCTTGGAGGTGTGTCAGGCGGCAGAGCAGGCCTGGCGCGACGGGGCCGCGCCGCTCAACGCGGTTGAAGGCTTTATTCGCCAGATCATCGGCTGGCGCGAATATGTGCGCGGGCTGTACTGGCTGAAGATGCCGGAATATGCCCACATGAACGCTCTTGAGGCTGATCAGCCGCTGCCGTCCTGGTACTGGAGCGGCAAGACCGGAATGCGCTGCCTGCAGCGGGCCATCAATGCGACCCGGCGCAACGCCTATGCCCACCATATCCAGCGCCTGATGGTGACCGGCAACTTCGCCCTGCTGCTGGGTGTGGTGCCAAAAGAGATCTGCGACTGGTACCTGGCTGTGTATGCCGATGCCTACGACTGGGTGGAGCTACCGAATACCCTGGGGATGGTCATGCACGCCGATGGCGGCATCATGGCTTCCAAGCCGTACGCGGCCAGCGGCAAATACATCCAGCGCATGGGCGACCACTGCAAGCACTGCGTCTACAAGGTGGCCGACACCGTGGGTGAGAAAGCCTGCCCATTCAATGCCTTGTACTGGGATTTCCTGGCCCGACACGAAAAGCAGCTGGCCGCGAATCCGCGCATGAAAATGATGTATCGCAATCTTGAGCGGATGGATTCCGACCGGCTGAGTGCAATTCGGCAGCGCGCCCGGCAGATTCGCCGCGAGGTCGAGTCGCTGTAGGTCCGCGAAGCGGATCAATAGCGCGCCCGAGCCAATCGGCCGAAGCGCCCCCCGGGCAGGGAGGCTACAGCGGATCCGTGAGCTGCGTGGTGCCGATGCCGCGTTCCGGCAGTAATACCGGGATGCCGTCTTCAATCGGGTAAACCACTTTGCCGTCGCGCGTGATCAGTGCCGCGGCCAATTCAGCCTCGACCCTGGCGCCGTCTACATACTGAATTTCTTCAGAAGCGATGGCATTGTTGAGCGTTTTCAGTTTGTTTCTCGACAACGGCAGCAGCGGCTCATGGCTGACCGGGCAGCACAGGATGTCAAGCAGATGATCAGGTATGTTCATCCGCGTAGTGTAGCCGAGCGCCGGTGCCGGCGGGGCGAAGTCGGCGCATGGCTGATGTTCTTTCCATGGCGGCGCTGTTACCATTGCCGATTGCCTTCACATCAGGAGTCAGGAGCATGGATCGCAGTCCGCTGGTGGGCGTGATCATGGGCTCGCAGAGCGATTGGGACACGATGCGCCACGCCAGCGCGGTGCTGAGCGAGCTGGAGGTCGAGCACGAGTGTCGGGTAGTCTCGGCGCATCGGACGCCGGACGCCATGTTCAGCTATGCCGAAGCGGCCGTTTCGCGCGGCTTGAAGATCATCATCGCCGGCGCCGGCGGGGCAGCCCATCTGCCCGGCATGGTGGCCAGCAAGACCGAGTTGCCGGTGCTGGGCGTGCCGGTGCAGTCGCGCACGCTCAACGGTCTCGACTCACTGTTGTCCATTGCCCAGATGCCCGGCGGCATTCCCGTCGGCACCCTGGCCATCGGCAAGGCCGGCGCCACCAATGCCGGTCTGCTGGCCGTCTCCATTCTGGCTACCCAGGATGAGGCGCTCGCCGAGCGCTATCGGGCCTGGCGCCGGCGCCAGACCGAGCGCGTTCTGGCCGACGATCAGCCCGGAGGCTGAACCCATGCGCGTCGGCATACTGGGCGGCGGGCAGCTGGCCCGCATGATGGCTGAGGCCGGTGGCCCCATGGGCCTGACTTTTGAGTTTCTTGATCCCTCGGCCACGGCCTGTGCCGGCGCTCTTGGAGCGCTGCATGTGGGAGCCTGGGACGATCCGGACGGGCTGGATCACCTGGCCGCCTGTGATCGGGTGACCTGCGACTTCGAGAATGTTCCGGCGGCGGTTCTGGCCGACCTGGCCGGGCGGACCCGCGTTTATCCGCCGCCGGCTGCTTTTGCCGGCGCCCAGGATCGACTGGTCGAAAAGCGCCTGCTGGAGCAGCTGGGCATTCCCATCGCGCCCGTGGCCGCGGTGGACGGCCGTCCAGATCTGCTCGCGGCGGTGGAGCAGATCGGCTATCCCTGCGTGCTGAAAACGCGCCGCCTGGGTTATGACGGCAAGGGCCAGGCCGTGCTGTATTCGCATGAAGACCTGGAGCCGGCCTGGCAGACGCTGGGTGGGCAGGAGCTTATCCTGGAAGGCTGGATTGATTTTCGGCATGAATGCGCACTGACGGCGGTGCGATCCGGCGCCGGCGAAATCCGCTACTACCCGCTCAGTCGAACCGTGCATCAACGCGGCGTGCTGCGCCTGGCGGCCAGCATGCATCAACCGCCGCCGGCGCTGCGGCAGCAGGCCGAAGTCGCGGTCGGCGCTTTGCTGGATCACCTGGAATATGTCGGTTGCCTGACCCTGGAGTTTTTTGCCACCGAGGACGGGCTGATTGCCAATGAGTACGCGCCACGGCCGCACAACTCGGCGCACTGGACCATCGAAGGGGCGGTGTGTTCACAGTTCGAGAACCACCTGCGCGCGGTCTGCGGCCTGCCGCTGGGCAGTACGCGCCGGCGCGGCCATTCCGTCATGCTGAACTGGCTGGGCGAGTTGCCGGATGCCGCCGCTTTCCTGCGCATTCCCGGCCTGGCCTGGCATGACTATCACAAGCAACCCAGACCGGGTCGAAAGCTCGGTCATGCGACCTTGACCACGGACACGCTGGCCGAGCTGCACGCCGGCGTGGAGTCCGTGCGCCCGCTGCTGGACCCGGAGACGGCTTCCTTGCTCGATCGTCTGGCGCTATAACGGCGCTTTCCAGTTCAGCCGACCGCCGCGGTCTCGAACTTTTCCACCACAAGGTCAACGACCGTGGCGGCAATCCGGTCGATCTGGGCGTCGTCGACAATCAGCGGTGGCAGTAGGCGGATGGTGTTGCCGCGGGTGACATTCATGATGAGTCCGCGCGCCATGGCGGCATCTTTCAGTTCGGCGCAATCCTGGTTCAATTCCACTCCGATCATCAGTCCGCGGCCGCGGACTTCGCGCACTTCCGGATGGTCCGCCAGGCCGGCCTTCAGGGCTGTCAGCAGGCGTTCACCGGCGCATGCGGCCCGAGCCGGAATGTCTTGTTCGCTCATGATGGCCAGCACTTCCAGTGCGACCCGGCAGGCCAGCGGATTGCCGCCGAAGGTCGTCCCATGCGAGCCGGGTGGCATCAGGGCGGCGACTTCTTCGCGCGCCAGGCAGGCGCCAATGGGTACGCCGTTGCCCAGTGCCTTGGCCACCGTCACCACGTCCGGCCGCAGACCGGGGATGTGCTGGTAGGCGAACCAGCGGCCGGTGCGGCCGATGCCGGTCTGGATTTCGTCGAGCATCAGCAAGGCTTGATGACGGTCGCACAGGGCACGAAGATCGGCCAGGTAGCGATCCGGCGGCAGGCGAACGCCACCTTCGCCCTGAATCGGTTCAACCAGCACGGCCACCAGGTCGGGGTGCTCGGCAAAAGCGGCCGCGGCCGCCGCGCTGTCGCCGTAGGGAACGCGGACAAAGCCGTCGACCAGCGGTCCAAAACCGGCCTGGATGCCGGTATTGCCCGAAGCGCTCAAGGCGGCCAGGGTGCGGCCATGGAAGCTGTCGCTGGCGACCAGCACGGCGGGGCGCTGGATGTCTCGCGCGTGGGCGTGGCGACGGGCCAGTTTCAGCGCGCATTCGATCGCCTCGGCGCCGGAGTTGGCGATGAAGGCCCGATCCAGCCCTGAAATCTCGGCCAGGCGGTCGGCCAGGGCCTCCTGCTCGCGCAGATGAACGATGTTGGCGGTGTGGATCAGCTTGCCGGCCTGATCGGCCAGCGCGGTGGCGATGCGCGGATGGGCGTGGCCCAGACTGCACACGGCGATGCCGCTTAGAGCGTCCAGGTAGCGCTGGCCCTGGTCGTCATACAACCAGGCGCCTTCACCGCGCACCAGGGTGATCGGCATGCGGACATAAGTATTGAACAGGTGGCTCATGGGTGGGTCGGCGCCCTTTTGCGCTAGCCTGTGGTCGAGCCCCTGATTATCCGGCACCGGCCGATGGCGATCAAACACCATCGGCCGGAAATCGACAAGAATTAACGCGAATCGGGTGACTATTTCAGGCGCGAGGCGACGAAATCCCAGTCGACAATTTCCAGGAAGGCCTCGACATATTTCGGCCGGGCATTGCGGTAGTCGATGTAGTAGGCGTGTTCCCACACATCGCAGCCCAGCAGGGCGTGATTGTTGCCCAGCAGCGGGTTTTCCGCGTTGGGGGTGTTGGCGACCTCCAGCTTGCCTTCCGGCGTCTGTACCAGCCAGCCCCAGCCGGAACCGAACTGCTTGACGCAAGCTTGCGTGAACTGGTCGACGAAACGATCGTAGTCGCCGAAGTCGCGCTGGATCAACTCGCCGAGCTTGCCCTCCGGCGCACCCTTGGCATTCGGACTCATGCAGCGCCAGTACAGGTTGTGATTCCAGATCTGTCCGGCGTTGTTGAACATGGGTCCGGACGAGCTGCGCACGATGTCGTCGAGCGCCTTGTCGGCAAATTCGGTGCCTTCGATCAGCCCGTTGAGGGTGGTGACATAGGTCTGGTGATGCTTGCCATAGTGGAATTCCAGGGTTTCGCGCGAAATGTTCGGCGCCAGCGCGTCCAGCGCGTAAGGTAGTTCGGGCAGTGAAAAAGCCATGATGCTCTCCTCGGAAGTTTGGGTGGTGGATGTCCCATCAATGTTCGTTGATGGGACCAAAT
>SLJA01000149.1 GCA_007135355.1 Wenzhouxiangella sp. | reverse complement strand
TCCTCGAAGCGGCTTTCGCCGCTGATCAGGCAGTCCAGTGCCGGGTCTGCCAGCAGTTCCAGCGCCTTGGCCAGTCGGCGCCGATAGCTCCAGCGTACACGCCGGTCGGCGGGCAGCTGGCCGACCTGACTGGAAATCAGCTTCAGGCGGCGGGCGTGGAAATCCTCGCCCAGCGGCACCGCCGGCGCGGCGTCGCCGAACCAACTGGCTTCGACCACGCGCGCTTCCAGCCCGGCGCAGGCCAGGGCGGTGCTCAAGCCTGCGGCGCTGGCGCTGGTGTGGATCACCACGTCCTGCTCGCCCGGCGCCTGGTCCGGCGTGGCGAAGTGCACCCGCAGTCGATCGGCAATCTCGGCTCGAGTCTGCTTCAAGTCGACCAGAGTCACTTCGGTGCCGGCGATGCGCCCGGCCAGCCAGGCGGTCAGGCAACCGACCACGCCGGCGCCGATGACGCAGACCCGGTCGCCGGGTCCGATCCGGGCATCCCAGGCCACGTTCAGCGCGGTCTCGGTGTTGGCCGCCAGCACTGCGCGTTCGGGCGGCAAACCTTCGGGCAAGGGGATGACGGCGTCGGACGGCGCCACGTAGCGGTCCTGGTGCGGGAAGAGACAAAACACCGGGCGGCCGCGCAAGTCCGCGGGCCCTTGCTCGACTTCGCCGACGCTGGCATAGCCGTATTTCACCGGCGCCGGAAAGTCACCACATTGGAAAGGCGCGCGCATGGCCCGGTACTGGCTGGGCGGTACCCGGCCGCCGAAAACCAGCGATTCGGTACCGCGGCTGATGCCGCTGTAGCGCGTGCGCACCAGCACCTCTCCCGGCTGCGGCAGCGCCAGCTGTTCATCGCGCAGCGCGCCGCGATCAGGGGCTTCGACCCAGAAGGCGCGGGCCTGGACGGTTTGAGACTTGCTTGCGTTCATGACTGCATGATCGCCTGATTGGAGACACGCGAGGGTGATTGTGCCGCAGTTGGGCCGCTGTTGACGTCGCCTTAAGTGCGCTGCTGGCATGGTGATCGGCATGCTGGAACAGGCCCGACCCGATCCCTTGCCGTTGCAGGCGCCGCCACGCCATGCGCTGACGGCCTGGCTATGGCCGGCTTTGGTGCCCCTGGCCGCTGCCGGGCTGCTACTTTCGCTGGGTGCCGGCTGGGCGGCGATGGTCGCGGGCCTGGCGCTTTACGCACTGACCAGCGTCGGGCTGGCCTACCAGCGCCGGCGCCATGCCGCGCCGTTCGGTTGGGCCAGCCAGGTAACCCTGGCGCGCAGCGGACTGGTTGCCTTGCTGGCCGGGGCGCTGTTTGAGCCGGCGCTGTATCGGGAACTTGGCTGGTGGCTGGCGGGTCTAGCCCTGGCGGCGCTGATCCTGGATGGCGTCGATGGCTGGCTGGCGCGGCGACTGAACGAGAGCAGTGACTTCGGCGCGCGCTTCGACATGGAAGTCGATGCCGCGCTGATCCTGGTTCTTTGTGTGGGCCTGATGGCGGGCGGCAAGGCCGGGGCGTGGGTGCTGGCCATCGGTGTTATGCGCTATGCCTTCGTCGGCGCGGCTTTAGCTTGGCCCTGGCTGTCCGCGCCACTACCGCCCAGCTTCCGGCGCAAGCTGGTCTGTGTCTGGCAGGTCGCCGCACTGCTGATCTGCTTGGCGCCAGTCGTTGGGCCGGCGCTGGCGACGCCGATCCTGGCCTCGGCGCTGGCGCTGCTGGCGTGGTCGTTCTGGATCGATGTGGCCTGGCTGAAGCGGCATGCCGCAACCAATCATCACACCCTTGAGGATCGAAAATGAAGACGAAAACCATCGCCTATGCGTTCATTTTGAGCAGCTTGCTCGCCGCAACATCGGCCCCGGCAGAGCCGCGCGAATTCGAGATCCACGAAGACCACTTCTCGGTCGGTTTCCTGGTTGGCCATATCGGTTTCAAATACCAGCTCGGCATGTTCCTGGAAGCGGGCGGCCGGTTCGTTTGGGATGAAGAGGCTAACGAACTGCACAGCGGAGAAGTGATCGTGCAGGCCGACAGCGTGTTCACCAATCACGACCGGCGCGATCGCCACGTGCGCAGTGGCGATTTCCTGAACGCCCGCCGTCATCCGGAAATCCGCTTTGAGGCGACTTCCTGGGAGCCGGCGGATGCGGACACCGGCACCCTGCGCGGCGACCTCACCATAATCGGACAAACCCATCCGGTGGAGCTGGAGGTCAAGATCAACCGTCGCGCCTACTACCCCTTCGGCCATGAGCAGTACACGGTCGGCATGTCCATGCGCACCGTCATCCAGCGCAGCCAATGGGGCATGACCTATGCGCTGGAAGGCGACCTGGTCGGTGACGATGTGGAGTTGATCTTGGAGTTTGAAGCGATCGCTCAATAAGCACGCATGGCCACTAGATAATCCGCAGCGTGATGGCTTTTAGAACCGCGCGGGTGCGGTCGCGGGTTTCGAGTTTGGCCAGGATGTCGGAGACGTAGTTTTTGACCGTGCCTTCGGCCAAGTGAATGCTGCGCGCAATTTCCTTGTTGGAGTACCCGCCCGCGAGCAAGCGGAGAATGGCCACTTCACGCTCACTGAAGGTGTCGACCGGGGCACTGAGGTCGTGATAGGCATAGTGTTGGCGAACTGGGCCACTGGAAACCGGCTGCAGCAGCGATCGGCCGGCCATCACCTCGTCGATGGCGTGGGCCAGGTCCTCCGGTGAAATGTCTTTGAGCAGAAAGCCGCTGGCCCCGGCGTCCGCAGCAGCCAAGAATAAATCCTGGTCATCGAAGGTGGTCAACAGCAAGACCGGCAGTTCCGGCCGCTTGGCGCGAAGCCTTTTGGTCAGAGCGATGCCGTCTAGGCCGGGCATGCGGATGTCGGACAGGACCAGGTCGACGGGTTGATTTGGCAGCGCGGCGAGCAACGCCTCGCCGGATTGCGCCTCGATGACCACCTCGAAGCCGTGCATGGATTCCAACAGTGAGCGCAGCCCCTTGAGGACCAGGACTTGATCATCGGCCAGGGCAATCCGGATGCTCATGCGCTGGCCAGCTTCGGCAGACTGGCGCGAATGCTCAGACCGCCGCTTGGTGAGGCGGCCATGCTGAATGTGCCGTCCAGAGACTCGATGCGCTCGCGCATGCCGCTTAAGCCGCTGCCGGGCTGGATTGGCCAGCGGGCGGCGCCATCGTCTTCCAATTCCAGCAACAGCGCATCGCCTTGTTCGCGCAGGCGCACCCACAAGTGTTGAGCCTGGCTGTGGCGTGCCGCGTTGGTCAGCGCTTCCTGAACCAGGCGCAGCAGCGCTTCAGCCTGGTCGGCACGCCGAATCTGGAAGTCGGCCGGAAGCTCCAGTTCAAGCCTTGGGCGCGGGAAGCGTTGGGCCAGCTGAATCAAGCCGTGCTCCAAGTCGATGCCATCGCCCGCCCGCAGCTGCCGCACCACGCCGCGAATATCGCCCAGTAACTCATTGGCCAATTGTCCGGCTTGTTCCAGTTCCGGCTTTTGTTTCAGCGCTTCATCACGCTGCAGCTGGCGCAGATTCAGCTTCAGCGCGGTGAGCTTGTGGCCGGCCACATCATGCAGTTCGCGCGACAGGCGCAAGCGCTCCTGGTCGCGCACGGCAGCGTCAAGCAAATAGCGTGTGGTCAGCAGATGGGCGTTGACGGCGCGCAAGTCTTCGGCCATGGCCTCGGCCCGGCGCGAGGAATGCATCAGCAAAACGGCGAACAACTGGAAGGCGCCATAGGCAGAGATAGTGACCAGTATCGATGGCCAATCGAGCTGCCAGCGCCAGTGCATCAGGCCCGCCAGGCTTAAGTTGATGACAGCCAGGACCAGGAAAATACGCGAGCCAGGAAAGCGCACGGCCAAAAGAGTGGCCAGAAGAATCAAAAGAATGGGACTCACACTGGAACGTCCCAGGCCAATTAGACCCAGAGCGCTGAGCGTCAAAACAATCAGTACAAGCTCATGTTGCCAGCTTGGTTGGGAGAAGTCTCCGCGCAAACGCGCGAGCCATGCCAGCGTGAACACTCCCAGCAGTACAACCGAGGCAGTGCCAAGCCCCTCGCCACGAAGACCAAAAGCGCCAACAATGCCGATCCATACCGCCGTCAGCGCAAGGTAGGACGCGATATGTAATGGCGAAAAATACTCAGCAGCGAGTGTACGAAAAACCGATTGCATGACACGCTTATAGGCTGATGGCCGGGCATAGGCAAGCACAAACCGGAAAGTGGTGACTTCTGGCACCCCGGTCACCTGACCTCTGGCACCTGATCGCCGGATGCTCACGGCGGAACATGAAGTCCTGTCATTCGTGTCACCCACTTGAGGCTTTCCGACGATGAGTGCTTCGACCTTGCAAGCTTTTTTCAGCCAGGCCCATGCCTGGACCGGCGCACTGGCTCTAATTACCTTTTGGCTGGCGAGTTTGAGCCGCAAGGGCAGTGTCTGTCACCGCTACGCCGGTCGGGTTTTTCTGCTGGCCATGCTGACTGTGGTGTTGAGCGCCGTGCCGCTGAGCTGGGCGCACTGGACGCGCGGCAACCAAGCGCTGGCGGTCTTCTTTTTCTACCTGATCCTGCTGGTCAGCTTCAGCGGCGTGAGCGCCTGGCGCGCGATTCGGTTGCGCTCGGACTTTGCCCAGTATGCCGACCGAGGCTTTCGCATCGGGGCCTGGGTTCTGGGCCTGTCGGGCTTGCTGGTGAGCGTTTACGGTTTGCTGCACTCGCTGCCCATTCTGATGGCCTTCGGGGCGATCGGTCCGATCACCGCCTACCAGTGGCTGAAGCTGGCCTACCGGGGTCCCGGCGACGCCCAGTGGTGGTTGCGCAGTCACTACGGCGCGATGTTGGGCATTGGCATGGCCACGCATATTGCGTTCCTGCAGATCGGTCTGTCGCGCCATTTGGCCGGGCTCGGCGGTCCGCTGATTACCCAGCTGTCCTGGTTTGGCCCTTTGCTGGTTGGCTTTATCGCCACGGCGGTCTTGAATCGCCGCTTTCGTCGTCCGTTGGCCCAGCGTGAGTCCGCATGAGGGAACGGACTCATCCGGGTCTCCGTTTGGTCCCTTCCATCGCCGGCGCGTTCAAGGGATCTTCCGGCCAGGGGTGTTTCGGATATCGGCCACGCATGTCCTTGCGCACCTCCGGATAGGCGTTGCGCCAGAAGCTTTCCAGATCGGCGGTGACCGCCAGCGGGCGGCCGGCCGGAGAGAGCAGGTGCAACACCACCGGCAGCCGGCCATCCGCCAGCCTGGGCGTGGTTTGCCAGCCGAACACGCTTTGCAGCTTGATGGCCAGCACCGGTCCGCCCTCGGCCTGGTAGTCCAGTTCGATCTGGCGTCCGGTCGGAATGGTGATCCGGGCCGGGACCAGGCGATCCAGTTCCGACCAGCGCGCTGGTTCCAGCAGGCTCTTGAGCGCGCCTAACAGATCGACGCATTCCACATCGCGCCAGCTGCGCGCACCGTGCAGAAACGGCCCCAGCCAGTTCTGAAGCGAATCCAGTAGCGCGGCATCGTCCAGGTTCGGCCAGTTATCGGGGAACAGGCGGTGTAGCCACTGCACACGAGCGCGCCATTGGCGCGAGGCCTGCGTCCACGCCAGGCTGTCCAGTCCCCTGGCGCGCAC
>SLJA01000013.1 GCA_007135355.1 Wenzhouxiangella sp. | reverse complement strand
GGGAGGGAGCGCGTCAGAATCCGAGGATGGTGGCAAACTGGATACGATTCAGATTGCCGGACGCACCGGATTCAATCTCGCGCCGGGCGTACTGATACTCCAGGCCAAAGCGAAGATGTGAAGTGGCCTGGTAAATCAGATTGACGCGCGCGCTTTCCGTGCGCGAAGTCACATTGAGCCCGGTCAAATCGGTGTCATTATCGGCACGGAAGGCCGCCAAGGTGAAGTTCGACCGCCACTGGTCGCTCCAGAAGTGTCGATAGGCGACATAACCGCCATAGGCATCAACCGTCTGCAGGCTGCCATTCCGGTCAAGCACCGCGTCGTTGGCCGTATTCAGGGCCAGATAACGACCGATACCGGGACCACCGGAGAACATCCAGCGCACATCGTTGCGACCAATGTCGAACTTGCCGGACAGGCTGAAGGCGAAAGCGGTTTGTCGATCAGTCCCGCCCGGACCGTCGATGCCCAGCTGGCGCCCCAGAATCGCCGCGGTGAAGTTACCCCAATCAGCGTTGTGGTTGTAGCGCAGGACCACATCCGGGATGTTGGCCGTATCAGTCACGATGCGCGGGCCGCCGCCGAACGGGGTAACAGTGGTCTCGGGGTTTTCGATGGACATTTGCCAGGGCCCGTTGGTGTAGCGTAGTTGGGCCTGACGCACAAAAACCGTGCCGTCGGTAATGCCGATGAAATCGACCGTTTCCGGAAAAGCAGTCAGATTCTGAAACGTCGTCCAGTGCTGCCCGGCCAGCAAACCTCTCCAGCGCACGAATGCGTGTCGAATATTGGGGCTGGTCGCGTTGGTGAGGCGTTCATCGCCACCGGTGTTGGCGGAAAAGTCGAACTCCAGATAAGCCTGCAGATCATCATCCGGCCGCAAAACGTTGAAAATGAAACGTGACTCTCGGATATGGGTATCGAAGTCAGTGGTCGAGGCCTCGCCACCGACTGGAATCAGGCCCGGCACATGGAAATCGCGCAGCAAGCCACGGGGCGGGACAGAGCCGCCGCTGTAGCGGCTATACATCATGTCGTGCTTGAGAAAACCGGTGAACGTGAATTCCGTACCGGCCCCGGACGGCCGACGCGCCTTGTCCTCATCCAACCGGGCAATTTCGGCGCGCAGTTCCTCAATCTCTTCCCGCGCCGGCGCCGGCGGTGGCGCGGGCGGCGGTGCTTCGCGCTCGGCCAGCAGCTGCTGCACCATGCGCTCCAGGTCGGCAACCCGCTGCTCGAGCGCGCGCTCGCGCTCGCTGGGATCGGCATCGGCAACCGCCGAGATGCTCAAGCCCGCGGTCAGCACAGCGGCCAGCGCTTTCGTCATCCCTCTCTTTTTCGGCATCTCTATAGTCCTTTTTGATAGCAAGCCTCCCGAGCATAGCAATCTCTGCCGCCGCGGGAATTCGACCAAAGTCTCAGGACACGACTAACGTCGAATGGGGAGCCTCGAACCCAATCAGTAGAATTCACCGCAGGTCATTTGCAAAGTCAGGGAAAGCATGAGCGAAGAAAAAATCTACCCCGCACCGTCCGACAATCAGGCATTGATGAGCGCCGCGGACTACGAAACCCTCTACCGTCGCTCCATCGACGACCCTGAAGGCTTCTGGGCCGAACAGGCGCGCAGTCGACTCGACTGGATCAAGCCCTTTACCAAGGTCATGGACTGCTCTTTCAGCGAGCAGGACCTCCACATCCGCTGGTTCGAAGACGGCACGCTCAATGTCAGCTACAACTGCCTGGATCGCCATCTCGAGGAACACGGCGATCAGACCGCCATTATCTGGGAAGGCGACGATCCGAACACCAGCCAGCACATCAGCTATCGCCAGCTGCATGAAAAGGTTTGCCGGCTGGCCAATGCGCTGAAAGCTCAGGGCGTCGGCAAGGGCGATCGGGTCACCCTGTACTTGCCCATGATTCCGGAAGCCGCGGTGGCCATGCTGGCCTGTGCTCGGATCGGCGCCATTCACTCCATCGTTTTCGGCGGTTTTTCGCCGGAGGCGCTGGCCAATCGCATCACCGACTGCAATTCTTCGGTCGTGATCACCGCCGACCAGAGCGTGCGCGGGGGCAAGAAAGTTCCGCTCAAGGCCAACGTCGACAAGGCGCTGGCACAGGACGATGTGACCACGGTGGATAAAGTCATCGTGGTCAAGCGCACCGGCGGTGACATTGCCTGGGACGACAGCCGGGATCTGTGGTACGAGGAAATCACCGCCCAGGCCGAGGCCTGGTGTGAGCCCGAAGAAATGGGCGCCGAGGACCCGCTGTTCATTCTCTATACCTCCGGCTCCACCGGCAAGCCCAAAGGCGTGCTACACACCACCGGTGGCTACCTGCTGTATGCCGCCATGACCCACGAGCTGGTATTCGATTACCGGCCCGGGGATATCTACTGGTGCACCGCCGATGTCGGCTGGGTCACCGGCCACAGCTATATCGTTTATGGTCCGCTCGCCAATCGCGCCACCACGCTGATGTTCGAGGGCGTGCCCAGCTACCCGGACAACTCGCGTTTCTGGCAGGTTGTCGACAAGCACCAGGTCAACAGTTTCTACACCGCCCCGACCGCCATCCGCGCGCTCATGCGCGACGGCGACGAACCCGTCAAGCAGTACTCGCGCAAGTCCCTGCGGGTGCTGGGCAGCGTCGGTGAACCGATCAATCCGCAAGCCTGGGAGTGGTACTACCACGTTGTCGGTGACGGGCGTTGTCCGATTGTGGACACCTGGTGGCAGACCGAAACCGGCGGAGTCCTGATTTCGCCCCTGCCCTACGCCACGGATCTGAAGCCCGGCTCGGCGACCAAGCCGTTCTTCGGTGTTCAGCCCGCTCTGGTCGATACCGACGGCAACGAGCTGGAGGGAGCGACCAGCGGCGCACTGATCCTCAAAGGCTCGTGGCCCGGGCAGATGCGCACCATTTACGGCGATCATGAGCGCTTTTTCCAGACTTATTTCGCCACCTTCAACAACGTTTACTTCACGGGTGACGGCGCGCGCCGCGACGAGGACGGCTATTACTGGATCACCGGGCGCATGGATGATGTGCTCAATGTCTCCGGTCATCGCATGGGCACGGCGGAAATCGAATCCGCCCTGGTTGCCCATCCGGCCGTGGCCGAGGCGGCCGTGGTCGGCTTCCCGCATGACATCAAGGGTCAGGGCATTTACGCCTATGTCACGCTGACGGCCGGTTACGAGTTCAGCGACGGCCTGATCGGCGAGCTGTCGCAGTGGGTCCGGGAACGCATCGGCCCCATCGCCAAGCCCGACTTCATTCAGTACGCGCCCGGTCTGCCCAAAACTCGTTCGGGCAAGATCATGCGGCGCATCCTGCGCAAGATCGCCGAAAACGATTACGGCAACCTGGGTGACACCTCGACCCTGGCTGACCCGAGTGTGGTCGATGATCTGATCGGCAACCGGATGAATCGCTGAGCGCCGGGATTCGAGAGCGTCCGTGAGCACGCGCCGGGTCATCGTCGCCGACGACCATCCCCTGTTCCGCGAGGCCCTGGGCCTCGCGCTGGAAAAAGCGCTGGGCCAAGTCGACATCGTGCAGGCCGGCAACATGGACGAACTGCAGCAGGTCAGCAGCGCCGACAGCAGTGCCGATCTGGTCCTGCTTGATCTGCACATGCCGGGCGTACAGGGCTTCTCGGCCCTGGTGTATTTGCGTTCGCATCATCCGGAATTGCCGGTGTGCGTGATCTCGGCCAACAACAACACCAAAGTCATCCAGCGCGCCATGGATCATGGCGCGGCCGCCTTCATTCACAAATCCGCCTCGGTCGAACAGATTCGTGAAGTACTCAACACCGTGCTGGCCGGAGACATCTGGCAACCGGCCGACGACGAACAAGCCGACCCTCGCCAGGGTGAACTGGAGGTGGCCGAGCGCATCGGTGAACTCACACCGCAGCAGTTTCGGGTTCTGATGATGCTGGCCGAGGGACTGCTGAACAAGCAGATTGCTTTCGACCTGGGCATTTCCGAAGCCACCGTCAAAGCGCACATGACCGCCATCTTCCGCAAACTTGAGGTCAGCAACCGAACCCAGGCCGTGCTCCTGGTCAACCAACTGGCGGTCGAGGCGCCGGAAAACAGCGCCGCGGCATTCAGCGCCGGCTGAGTATCACGACCGCATCAACCGCGTGCCCCCACGAGTTGGTCAGCGACGATCACGCACGCTGGCGATCCGATTGAGCAGAGCCCGCAGCGCCGCCGGCTTCAGGGGTTTGTGCAGAATCCGGTAGGCGTTGGCGCGCGCTTCGTTGCGTACCACGTCGGTCTGATCGGCCGTGATCAGCACACCCGGCAGCGCACTGCCAAAGCGCGCGCGCAGGCGGTTCATCAAGTCAATACCGTTGCGCGCGTCATCCAGGTGGTAATCAGCAAGAATCACGTGCGGCAACCCATCCACTTCCATCGCTCGCACCGCCTCCTGTTCGTCGCCGGCAAGGCTGACTTTACAGCCCCAGGGTTCGATCAGGGAACGCATGCCGGTGAGAATATCAGGCTCGTTGTCGACACACAGGACCCGCAGGCCGACCAGGTCACGGCTGCGCGGTCGGCTACGGCGTCGTGGCGCTGCTTCGGCGGCGCGGCCGCTGCTGAGCGGAACGGTAATACCGAAAGCCGTGCCGCGGCCGGGGATGGATTGCAGGCTGACCGGGTGGTCCAGCATGCGCGCAATGCGATCGACAATCGCCAGACCCAGGCCCAGACCGCGTTCCTGGCTGCGGCGTGACTCCTGCAGGCGATGAAATTCGCGAAAGATCAGCGCGGTCTGGTCGGCGGGGATACCGGCACCGGTATCAATCACCTGAATATGCAACTGGCCCTCACGCCGCCGACACCCCATAAGCACCCGGCCGGTGCGCGTATAGCGCAGTGCGTTGGAAAGAAAATTTTGCAAGACCCGCCTGAGCAGCTTGGGATCCGACACCACCCGAGCGCTGCAGTCGACGCGGTCCAGTCGCAGGCCGCGGGCCAGCGCCACGGGGCCGAACTCGGTGTACAGGGTCTCGAGCAGGTCATGGATGGCGAACTCGCGCACATCGATCGGCATGGCGCCGGCATCCAGTCGCGAAATGTCCAACAGTGCGCTGAGCAGTTCTTCTGCGCTGCGGATCGATCCGTCCAGACGATCCACCAGATGACGCTGCTCGGAATCCAGACCGGGCTGCTGCTCTAGCGCCGAGACGAACAAGCGGGCGGCATTCAGCGGCTGCAGCAGGTCATGGCTGGCAGCGGCCAGGAAACGGGTTTTGGACTGGTTGGCCTCATCCGCCTCGCGCTTGGCTTGGCGCAGCGCCTCTTCGACCCGGGCGCGGACGCGATTTTCCTGGCTCAAGGTGCGGTTGAGTTCGGTCAGCTCGCGGGTGCGTTCCACCACCCGGCGTTCGAGCTGGTCCTTGGCTTCCTTGAGCCTCAGTTCGGCCCGGCGGCGCTCGGTAATGTCCTGCAGCAGGGAAAAGAAACCCAGCACCTCCCCGCGCTTGTTGAACTGCGGGATGTAGGTGGCCACGGCATAGCGCTGGCGATTGTCGGCATCGCGCAGCTCCAGCTCGAAATCCTGGCGCTCGCCGGCCAGCGCGCCCTCCAGATAGGGGGACCGACGCAGCATTTCGTGCTGGTCGAAAACTTCATGCAGGTGTCGGCCCAGCAATTCCGAGCGCTCCAGCCCCAGCATGTTCTCATAGGCGCGATTGGTGAAACGAAAGCACAGGTCGCGGTCGACATAGGCCAGCAAGGCCGGCACGTTGTCGGTGTAGAAACGGATGTTGCGCTCGCTCTCGCGCAAGGCTTCCTCGGCGCGCTGGCGGTCGGTCACATCGGTAAAGCTGGTGACGAACCCCCCACCCGGCATGGGGTTGCCGCGGATCTCGATCACCCGGCCGTCGCCGGTATGGCGTGCAAAAAAATGCGGACTACCCTGACGTATCCATTGCAGACGTCTGTGCACCAGCGCATCGACAGCTCCATCGCCCATCATTCCGCGCCGGGCGTTGTATTCCAGCAGCTCCCTGATCGGCCGGCCGATGCGCACCAGGCCATCCGGGTAATCAAACAACTCCAGGTAGGCGCGATTCCAGGCCACCAGGCGCAGATCGCGATCAACCACGCTGATGCCCTCGGCCAGGTTCTCCAGAGCCGACTGCAGCAAACCATGGCGAAACTTGAGCTTTTGCGCGGTCTGATCGAGCAGGCTGGCGACCTGGTCGATGTGCAGGCCGCTGCCGGTCAAGGCCGAGGCCAGCACCAGTCGGGCGGAACTGGCACCGATGACCGATGCCAGCACGCGCTCGGTGTGATAAACCAGCTCGGCATCGGCCGGTTGTTGTTCGGCAACGGGCTCCTCCAGCAGCTGGAAGTAGCTGGCATAGGCCTCACGCGTGCGCTCTTCACCCAGAAAGCGGCGTGTCAACCTGAGGAAATCACCGACCGTGGCGATCCCGGCCCGCGGCACCGAGTCGGTGCCCAGTCCGCTGGCCACGCCAACATAGGCGTTAGCCTGGATGCGGTCGATGGTGCGCACCGATCCGATGCGCGAAGCCAGCAGCATGGCCAGAGTATTCAGCGCCAGCGACCAGAACACACCATGAGTCAGGGTGTCGCTGATGGTCAGCCCGAACAACTGCTCGGGCCGCAGCATGGCCAGGCCCAGCGGGCCGGATTCCAGCCAGCCCTGCCCAACATCCAGGGCTCGCACCGTCATCGGCAGCAACAAGGTATAGGCCCAGACCGCAAAACCGACCGACAAGCCCCACAATGCGCCGTGGCGATTGACCCCGCGCGCCCACAGAGCCGCAATGATCAATGGCGCGAACTGGGCCACAGCCGCGAACGACAACAGACCGATGCCGGCCAGGCTTTCGGCATAAGCGAACAACCGATACCAGACCCAGGCCAGCAGCAGCAGGACGACGATGACGATGCGCCGAACCTTGAGCAACAGGCGCCCCAGGTCGGCGCCATCGCCGGCGGCGACCGCCCGCAGCCGCAGTAGCACCGGCATGACCAGGTCGTTCGAGACCATGGTCGACAGCGCCACGGCAGCGACGATGACCATGCCGGTGGCCGCCGACAGCCCACCCAGCATAGCCAAAAGGGCAAGACCATCCTGTTCCGCCGACAAGGGCAGGCTGAGCATGAAGGTATCAGGGTTGACGCCGTCGCCAAAAACCACGAGTCCGGCCGCGGCGACCGGCACAATGAACAAGCTGATCAGGACCAAATAAAGAGGGAACAGCCAGCGGGCGGTTGCCAGATCTCTGGGGCTGGTGCTTTCCACCACCATGACGTGAAACTGTCGCGGCAGGCAGAACACCGCCAGGGTCGACAACAGGAGAACGCTGGCAAATCCCGGACCCAGGCCCCGAGCGGCGAAAACCTCGCCGACATGCTCGTGGTCCAAGCGCGCGGCCTGCAGTGCTGTCGGACCGTCAAACATGGACCAGGTCACAAAAATGCCGACCGCCAGGAAAGCGATCAGCTTGACCACCGACTCCAGCGCCACCGCCAGCATCAGACCCGGATGCTGGTCGGTCGCCGCCAGGCTGCGGGTACCGAACAGGATGGTAAACAGAGCCAGCACCAGGGCAACCGCCAGCGCCGTATCCGACAGCAGCGGCGCCGGTCCATCCGGCAGCGCAAAACCGGCTACAGGATCCGCCGTCAGCAGCTGAAAACCCATGACGACCGCTTTCAGCTGCAGCGCGATGTAGGGGATAACACCAAGCACCGCGACGGTAGTGACCAGCGCCGCCAGGCGCCGCGTCTTGCCGAACCGCGAGGCCAGGAAATCCGAGATCGAGGTGATGTTCTGGTCCTTGGCCACCCGCACCATGCGCACGAGAAATGCGCCGAAGACAACGAACATCAGCACCGGACCGAGATAAACCGCCAGCACATCCCAGCCGCTTGCAGCCGCCTGTCCGACCGCACCGTAAAAGGTCCATGAGGTGCAGTAGACAGCCAGCGAGAGGCTGTAGATCACCGCCTGACCGGGCAGCCGTCGACCGCCCGGGGCCAGGCGGTCACCCCACCAGGCGACGACAAACAGCAGCCCGACATAGGCCAGGGAGACCGCAATCAGCAGCGCCGGAGTGAACATATTCCAAGCATGGGTCTGGCCGAATGATCGACGGGCAGCGCCAGCACCAGCCAATGCGCCGCCGCGAACCCAGCCTGATGTGATGCTGCTGTCATGGTGGCCAAGAATAGCAGCCCGCTCCGATCGCAAGCCAGCGTCCGCCGGCTGCCTACTATGGTCGTATGGGTTTTTGCGCCGTGGCTTCTTAAACTGCCGATCAGTCTGTGGCCATCCGCAAGGCTTGCGCGCCGACCGGCCGGCCGACGATCATGCAAGACAGCCGCAAATCCAAGGTCCAAAAACGAGGGAACAGCTCACCATGTCAGCCGACAAATCACCCGCCGCCTACTGGGCGGCCAATGTCCGCATCATCCTTATCTGCCTGGTCATCTGGGCGCTGGTGTCATTCGGGTTTGCCATTCTGCTGCGGCCCGTGCTGGCCATGCTGCCCATCACCATCGGGGGAGTCGACCTGGGCTTCTGGTTCGCCCAGCAGGGCTCGATCCTGACCTTCATCGTGCTGATCTTCTACTACACCTGGTACATGAACCGGCTCGATCGCGAGTTCGGCGTGGACGAAGAATAAGGGAGCCCTAAAAACCATGTCTCAGTTCACACTTAACCTGATCGTCGTCGGCGCCTCATTCGCACTCTACATCGGCATTGCCATCTGGGCCAGGGCCGGCACGACTTCCGACTTCTACACCGCCAGCCGCGGTGTCAACCCGATCGTCAACGGCGCGGCCACCGCGGCCGACTGGATGTCGGCGGCCTCGTTCATCTCCATGGCCGGCCTGATCGCCTTTGTCGGCTACGGCAACTCGAGCTTCCTGATGGGTTGGACCGGCGGCTACGTGCTGCTGGCTCTGCTGCTGGCGCCCTACTTGCGCAAGTTCGGTCGTTTCACGGTGCCGGAGTTCATCGGCGACCGTTTCTACAGCCAGGGCGCGCGCATCGTCGCGGTGATCTGCCTGCTGGTCATTTCCATCACCTACGTGATCGGCCAGATGACCGGCGCCGGCGTGGCGTTTTCGCGCTTCCTTGAGGTGCAGAACACCACCGGTCTGTTCATTGCCTCAGCCGTGGTTTTCATCTACGCGGTTCTCGGCGGCATGAAGGGGATCACCTACACCCAGCTGGCCCAGTACTGCGTGCTGATTACCGCCTACACCATTCCGGCGGTGTTCATTTCCATGCAGCTGACCAACAACCCGCTGCCGCCACTGGGCCTGTTTTCCACCCACGCCGAGTCCGGCCTGCCCTTGCTGACCAAGCTCGACCAAGTGCTCATGGAGCTGGGCTTCCATGACTACACCGGCCTGCACACCACCAAGCTCAACATGGTCCTGTTTACAATGTCGCTGATGATCGGCACCGCCGGCCTGCCGCATGTCATCATCCGGTTCTTCACCGTGCCCAAGGTGGCCGATGCGCGCAAGTCGGCCGGCTGGGCGCTGATTTTCATCGCCCTGCTGTACCTGACCGCACCCGCGGTCGGCGCCATGGCCAAGCTCAACATCATCACCACCATCTACCCCGACGGCACCGCCGCCGAGCCCATCCGTTACGATGAGCGGCCGGACTGGATGCGCAGCTGGGAGCAGACCGGACTGCTGGCCTTCGAGGACAAAAACAACGATGGCCGCATTCAGTATTACAATGATCGTTCCGAGGACTTTGCCGCCATCGCCGAGGCCCGCGGCTGGGAAGGCAACGAGGTCGTCACCTTCAACCAGGATATCCTGGTTCTGGCCAACCCCGAGATTGCCCAGCTGCCACCCTGGGTGCTGGCCCTGATCGCCGCCGGCGGCCTGGCCGCGGCGCTGTCAACGGCCGCCGGTCTGCTTCTGGCGATTTCCTCGGCCATCAGCCACGACCTGCTGAAATCGGTGCTGATGCCCAAGATCACCGACAAACAGGAACTGATGGCGGCGCGGATCTCGATGGCCTTCGCCATTGGGCTGGCAACTTACCTGGGGCTCAATCCACCCGGCTTTGCGGCCCAGGTGGTGGCACTGGCCTTCGGACTCGCTGCCGCAACCCTGTTCCCGGCGTTGATGATGGGTATCTTCTCCAAGAAGATGAACACCGCCGGGGCCGTATCCGGCATGCTGGTCGGCTTGATCGCCACCGTGCTCTACATCTTCACCTACCTGGGCTGGTTCTTCATTCCGGGCACCAACATGCTGGACAACACCCCGGATAATTGGCTGTTCGGCATCTCGCCGCTGTCCTTCGGCACCATTGGCGCGATCTTGAACTTCGCCACCGCCTACATCGTGATGAAGCTGACCGCCGATCCGCCGGAACACATCCAGGAACTGGTCGAGAGCATTCGCGTGCCCCGGGGTGCCGCCGGTGCCGTCGACCACTAGGCCTGTAGCCCCTGCCTGCCGGCGCTCGCGTCGGCAGGCAAGACACCTGATCACTGCCCGGCCACACAGCCGGGCAGTCTGCGTCTGCATCACAGGCGAGCCTCCATGCTGCTGGAACTGATCGCCACTGTCGTCCTCGGCCTGGGCGCAGCCGGGCTGATCATGGCCTTGAACGTATTGACCGGCAAGCGCTTGCCGACCTGGCTGATCCCGGCCGGTGCCGGCACCGCGATGCTGGTCTTCATCATCTTCATGGAATACAGCTGGGCCGAACGCACCCGCGACGGCCTGCCGGACGGAGTCGAAATCGCCTCGGTCAGCAGTGAATCCATGTGGTATCGCCCCTGGACCTATCTTCGCCCGTTGAGCCTGCGCATGGTGGCCGTCGACACACGCCGCCATCGCCATCATCCGGACCAGCCGCAACAGGTGATGACCAGCGTGCTGCTGCTGGGGCGCTGGATGCCGGTACATGAAATTCCGGTGGTATTCGACTGTGCCGGACAGCGCCGGGCGGATCTGCACGCCGGGGTGGAATTGCTTGAGGACGGCAGCTTGACCAACGCCGACTGGCGGCGCCTGGATGCAACCGACCCTGCACTGGAGATTGCCTGTCAGGGCCGCTTCTGACGGCCCGACCTACAACCAAAGTCGAAGCGCACTGGCAAGGCCGGCGCGTTACCGTAGGCATTCCGAGGGTTGGGAGATCAAGGCATGAAGCAGGCGCTGGTTCAGAAACTGCTCGCCCTGTTCTGCCTGGGCTGGCTGTTGCTGAGTTTTCCGCTGCTCAAGCTCTGGGATCACCCGGTCAGCCTGTTCGGACTGCCGCTGTTGCCAGCGGGTCTGTTCGCCGTCTGGGCGCTGCTGATCGTCGTGCTGGCCTGGCTGATGGAGCGCGAGGTGGGATAGCCCATGATTTCAACCACCCTGGTGGTCGTCACCGGCCTGGCCTACCTGCTACTGCTGTTTGCCATCGCCTGGTATGGTGACCGGCGCGCCGCCCAGGGGCGCTCCATCATTGCCAGTCCCTGGGTCTATGCCCTGTCGATTGCCGTGTATGCCACCGCCTGGACTTATTTCGGCAGCGTTGGACGTGCGTCCGTCGACGGCATCTGGTTTCTGCCCATCTACCTGGGCCCCACCCTGGTCATGATTGTCGGCTGGATCGTCATTCGCAAGATGATCCGCATTACCCGCACGCATCGCATCACATCCATCGCCGACTTCATCGCCAGTCGATATGGCAAAAGTTCCTTGATCGCCGGCCTGGTAACGGTGATCGTGGTCATCGGCATCGTGCCCTACATCGCCCTGCAGCTGAAGGCCATCTCGGCCAGTTACCTGATGCTGACTGCGCCTGCCGACCCGGCAGCGCCTCTGGCCGCCGCGCGGTGGTGGCAAGACAGCGCGCTCTATGTGGCCCTGGCACTGGCCGGTTTCATCATCCTGTTCGGCACCCGCCACCTGGACGTGACCGAGCGCCACGAAGGCATGGTCGCCGCCATCGCCTTCGAATCCCTGATCAAGCTGCTGGCCTTCCTCGCCGTCGGGCTGTTCGTGGTCTATGGATTGTTCAATGGTCTGGGCGACCTGTTTGGACAGGCCATGGCCAATGCCGAGCTGGCCGGACTGCTCAGGTTCGAGGCCGGCGCGCACTCCGATTACCTTTTTTCCCAATGGTTCGGGCTGGTCCTGCTGGCCGGTTTGGCCTTTCTGTTCCTGCCGCGCCAATTCCAGGTCATGGTGATCGAGAACGTCGACGAGCGCCACCTGAAACGGGCGGTCTGGGTCTTCCCGCTCTACCTGCTGCTGATCAACCTGTTCGTGCTGCCGATCGCCCTGGCCGGGTTGATGTTTTTTGCCAATGACGGCGCCGATCCGGATCTGTTCGTGCTGTCGCTGCCGCTGATCAGCCGCCACGAAGCGCTGGCGCTGTTTGTCTGGATTGGCGGTCTTTCGGCCGCGACCGGCATGGTGATTGTCGAGGCGATCGCGGTTTCGACCATGATCTGCAATCATCTGGTCGTACCCGTGCTGCTGCGCACTCAGCGCTTCAGCGACCGCACGGCCGGCGATCTGACCCGCCTGTTGCTCAACATCAGGCGCATCGGCATCATCTTCCTGCTGTTGCTGAGCTACCTGTACTTCTTCCTCGCCGGTGAGGCCTACGCGCTGGTCAGCATCGGCCTGATCAGCTTTGCCGCCGTGGCCCAGTTTGCCCCCGCCGCCCTGGCCGGTATGTATTGGAAGGGCGGCACGGCCCCGGGCGTGCTGGCCGGGCTGGGCGCGGGTTTTGGCCTATGGGTTTACACCCTGATGCTGCCCTCCATCGCCAAGTCGGGCTGGATATCCGGCGCTTTTGTCGAGTACGGACCCTTCGGTCAGGCCTGGCTCATGCCGGAGCAGTTATTCGGCCTGAGCGGCCTCGACCCGCTCACTCATTCGCTGTTCTGGAGCCTGCTGGCCAACATCTCGGCCTACGTGCTGGTCTCGCTGTGGAGCCGCCCGAGCGCTCGCGAGGCCAGCCAGGCAATGTTGTTTGTCGATGTGCATCAACGCGCCGGCGGCGCCCAGCCGGTGTTCTGGCAGGGGCGCGCGCGCATTGAAGACTTGCAGCGCCTGGCCAGTCGTTTTCTTGGCGCTGCACGCACGGCGGCGCTGTTTGACCACGTCAATGGTCAGACCGCGCCCGGCGCCAGGGCCGGCGAGGCCGACGCGCGCCTGGTCCAGCAGGTCGAAACCCAGCTGGCCGGCGCCATCGGCAGCGCTTCCGCGCGCGTCATGGTGGCCTCGGTGGTCAACGAAGAGGATCTGGAACTGCATGATGTCATGCGCATCCTCGATGAAGCCTCGCAGCTGCGCATGTATTCACGCGCGCTGGAAGAAAAGTCCCACTCGCTGCAGCAGGCCACCGAAGAGTTGCGCGCCGCCAACGAGCAGCTCAAAAGCCTGGATCGGCTGAAAGACGATTTCATGTCCTCGGTCACCCACGAACTGCGCACTCCGTTGACCTCCATCCGCGCCGTGGCCGAAATGATGCATGATGATCCCGACATGCCGGACGAGCGGCGACAGGAGTTTCTCGACATCGTGGTGCGGGAGTCCGAGCGCTTGAGCCGGCTGGTCGGCCAGGTGCTGGATCTGGCCCGCATCGAGGCCGGGCATGCCGAGTGGCACAACAGCGACATCGACATGGCGGCCATCGTCGATCAGGCGGTAGCCAGCATGGCCGAACAATATGCGGACAAGAACGCCCGGATCGAAGTGAGCGGGGAGCGCAACCCGGGCCTGATCCGCGCCGATGCGGATCGGTTGATCCAGGTGCTGCTCAACCTGCTGTCCAACGCCCTGCGCCATCTTCCCGATCAAGGCGGGAAAGTGCGGGTCGATGTCGGCGATTCCAGCGACGGCGTGACGGTCAGCGTCATCGACAATGGACCCGGCATCAGCGAGCCCGAACAGGCCGAAGTGTTTGACAAGTTCCGCCAGGTCGGCGACCGCCAGCGCCGCCAAGGCGGCACCGGTCTGGGGCTGCCGATCAGCCGCCAGATCATCGAGCATTTCGGTGGGAGAATGTGGGTGGAGTCCGTGCCCGGAAAGGGTGCCGAATTCAGCTTTTTCCTACCGCGACAGAGCGCGCCTGAGATAACCAGAGCCGCCGTAGACACGAGAGAGGAGGAACCCAGGCCATGAAAAGTCGGATACTCATTGCCGACGACGAGCCCAACATCGTCATTTCGCTGGAATACCTGATGCGCCGCGAAGGTCATGAAGTCAGCGTGGCGCGCGACGGCGACGAAGCACTGGAAATGATCCAGCGCGAACCGCCCGACCTGGTTCTGCTCGACGCCATGATGCCGGGCAAAAGCGGTTTTGAGGTATGTCAGGCTGTCAGGGACGACCAGCGCCTGGCCAAGGTCAAGATCGTGATGCTGACCGCCAAGGGCCGCGAAACCGACATGGCCAAGGGCAAGGCGCTCGGGGTCGATGCCTACATCGTCAAACCCTTCTCGACGCGAGATCTGGCCGAGAAGGTTCGCAGCATGCTGGCCGACCCCGCGTGAACCGCTTTGACTGGCGTCTGGCCGTTGGCGTCGCCGTGGTCGGCGCGGCCTGCCTGCTGTGGCTGGTGGTGGCCGGCGCACTGCTCTGGGCCGTGCTGGATCCGGCCGACTGGCACACCGTCATTGAGGCGCTGGGCGGCCGCGGCGGGCTGCTGCTGTTCTTGTGGGCCGGCTCGCTGATCCCGGTAGCGGGGCTGTTGCGCTACCTGATCGCCCATTATGTCCGGGCGCCGGCCCGTCTGGCCGAAGAAGCCCGCCTGCGCATGAACAACGAAAAAGCCGGTCCGCTCAAGTTGCGCGGCAGCCGGGAGAATCAACGCCTGGCCGAACTCCTCAACGGGCTGCTGGAAAAGCAATATGCCCTGCAGGCAGAAATGGCCGATCGAGTGCGCGAGGCCAGCCGCCAGACCGAACTGGAAAAGAGCCGCCTGGCTGCGCTGATGTCCGAACTCACCAAGAGCGTGGTGGTGTGCAACCTGGACGGCCGCATCCTGCTCTACAACAATCGCGCCAGAATCCAGTTCCGGCGCCTGTCGCGGGCCCCGGGGGTAGCCGGTGGCGCGGAACTGATGGGGCTGGGCCGCTCCATTTACACCGTGCTCGACCGTCGTCTCGTGCAGCATGCCTTGGAAAATGTGCAGCGCCGACTGAATCGCGGGGCCGGGGCGCCTTCGGCTCAGTTCGTCACCACCACGCCCTCGGGCAAGCTTTTGCGCGTACAGATGACGCCGGTGCGCCAGGTCGAGGCGGGCGGGCAGGACGATGCGCCCCGATCGATCGCGGAAATGACCGGCTTCGTGCTGCTGATCGAAAACATCACCGACGACATGCAGGCCGATTCGGAAAAAGATCGTCTGCTGACCAGCCTGACCGAGGGCAGTCGGGCCGCCTTGGCCAACACCCGGGCCGCTATCGAGGTACTGGAATATCCGGACATCGAAGAACCCATGCGCGAACGCCTGCTGGGCGTGATCCGAGAAGAGATCCAGAGCTTGAGCGAGCGCATTGGCGAAGTCCAGCTGACAACCTCCAAGGCGCTGCGTTCACGCTGGCCGCTGGAAGACATGCTGGCCGGCGATCTGATCGAGGTCGCGATCAAGCGCCTGCGCTCGGAACTGGGTCTGCATGCCCAGCATGAGAATGTTGATGAGGCGCTGTGGCTGAAGGTCGAGAGTTTCACGCTGCTGCAGGCCCTGCTGCATCTTGCGGCCCGCCTTAAAGAACATTGTGGCGTGCGTTCTCTTGCCCTCAGGCTGAACGAAAACGAGGGTCGTGCCTGTCTCGACCTGATGTGGACTCCCGACCAAAGTGATGGCAACAAGGCCGAGCTGGGCTGGGACATGGAACCGATCCGCGTCGGCCGGGAAACCCTGTCGCTGACCGTCCACGACGTGCTCGAGCGCCACGGCGGCGAATGCTGGATCGAGCAGGAAGTCGAGGACCAACGACATCGCTGCTTTTTCCGCCTGCTGCTGCCGCTGGCCACGCCACAGGAGGAGTTACCAACCGCCACGTTCATGCGCCATGAAAGTCGACCGGAGTACTACGACTTCGACCTGTTCCAGAGCAGCGCGCGCAGCGAATCGCTCGATGACTGCCCGCTCGGCGAGCTGGTCTATACCGTGTTCGATACCGAAACCACGGGCCTGAACCCGGCCGGTGGCGACGAGATCATTCAGATTGGCGCCGTGCGCATCGTCAACGGCAAGGTCTTGCGCCACGAGTATTTCGACCAGCTGGTCGATCCACGCCGCTTGATTCCGCCGGCCGGCATCCAGATTCATGGCATCACGCCCGACATGGTGCGCGGCCAGCCGACCATCGATGAAGTGCTCCCGGCTTTCCACAGTTTCTGCGCCGATACGGTGCTGGTCGCCCATAACGCGGCTTTCGACATGCGCTGCCTGGAACTCAAGGAAAAGCAGACCGGGCTCAAGTTTGATCACCCGGTGCTGGACACGCTGCTGCTGTCGGCCCTGGTGCATGAGAATCAGGATTCGCATCGCCTGGAAGTCATCGCCGAACGCTTCGGGCTGACCATCATCGGACGCCACACCGCCATCGGCGATGCCATGGTCACCGCCGAGATTCTGGTGCAACTCATTCCCCTGCTGGCTGAGAAAGGCGTGCATACCCTGGGCCAGGCACGCCAGGCCGCGCAACAGACCTACTACGCCCGGATCAATTACTGACCGCCGCATGCGCGAGAGGATACCCTCATGAGCTCCAAGGACTTCCGCCGATTTTTAAGCCAGGTCGCTCCGTTCTCGGAACTGTCAAGTGACCGCCTCGACCAGCTGGCCGGCGACTGTGAAGGTCAACAGGTCAGCGCCGGGCAAACCATCGGTCAATTCCGCCAGCCCGGCGAGCATGATCTCTTCATCATTGTGCAAGGCGCGGTCAACGTGCTGGACAACGAGCAGCAGACCCTGGAACAGCGCAGCGAGGGCGAGTTGTTCGGGCATGCGATCTGCTTTGGTTCCGGACCCCGCGACTACTCGGTAGCCGCTGCCGAAGATGTCGAACTGTTGCGCCTGCCTCACGCGCAACTGCAAGCCTTGTGCCGCGAGGCGCCCATCATCAACCGTTTCTTCTCATCCAGCCCAGGCGCGCGCCTGCGCGATATTGAGCAGAGGGCACCGGCACGCATCGCCGAGCTCGAGCTGAGGCCGCCGGTGACGACGACATCGAGCCAGACCATTGCTGAGGGCGCGCGCCTGATGGCCAGACATTTGATCAGCTGTCTGCCGGTCGTGGACGACGACCAGCTGGTCGGCATCATCACCGATCGCGACCTGCGCAATCGGGTTTTGGGCGCCGGCGTTGATCCAGCCAAAGCCATCGCCGAGGTCATGACGGCCAACCCGGTCACCGCAACGCCGGCCGATCGACTGGAAGATGCCCTACTGCTGATGATGCAATTCAATATCCACCATTTGCCGGTGGTGGACAGCGACCGCAACCTGGTCGGCGTGGTCAGCTCCGGCGACCTGCTTCGCTTGCAGTCGCCGCACCCGCTCAGGCTGGTCCGCGACATCCAGCGCGCCGACACTGTGCAGCGGGTGGCCGAGCTGGCCCACAAGGGTCCGGGCTTGCTGGCGCGCATGAGCCGGCAGGGCAACCAGGTGACCGAGGTTGGGCGTGTGGCTGGCATGATTACAGATGCCTGCACGAGGCGCCTGCTCAAGCTGGCCGAGGCCGAGTTGGGCAGCGCACCGATGCCCTGGGCCTGGCTGGCATTCGGCTCCCAGGCCCGGTTGGAGCAAGGCCTGATCAGCGATCAGGACAACGGTTTACTGCTGGCCGAAGCGCCTGATGCCGAAGCCGCCGACTACTTCAAGCGCATGGCGGATTTTGTCTGCGACGGGCTCAACGACTGCGGCTATGTCTACTGCCCCGGCGGCGTCATGGCCAAGGGCGACTGGCGCTTGTCGTTTCGCGACTGGCGCAAGACCTTTGCCAGCTGGATTCTGGAGCCGGCGCCGAAGTCGGTCATGCAATCGAGCATTTTCTTTGACATGCGCGGCGTGGCCGGCGATCTCGAACTGGCCGCGCGCCTGCATGCCGAAGTACTGGCCCAGGCGCGCGACAGCAAGATCTTCCGGCGCTTCCTCGCCGCCGAGTCCATGGGACATCGGCCGCCGATCGGCCTGTTCCGGCAGTTCGTGCAGGATCGCGAGGGCGAAAAAAGCCAGGGCTTGAACCTGAAAAAACGCGGCGTCATTCCGATCGTCGACCTGGCGCGAGTGCGGGCGCTGGAGGGCGCAATCCCGGAGGTCCACACCGAGGAGCGGCTGCGTGCCGCGGCCGCGCAAGGGATCATGAACGAACGCGATGCCGACGACCTGATCCATGCGCTGCGCTTCATCGGTAATGTGCGTCTGCGTCACCAGGTCGCCCTGTACGAGCGCGGCGAGAAGCCCAATCACCTGGTCGACCCCGACTCGCTATCCGGACTGCACCGACGCTACCTGCGCTCGGCCTTCGGCATCGTCCAGACCGCCCAGGAGGCGCTGGCCAATCGGTATCAGGTCTAAGCGTTGAAACCAGTGAAAACCGCAGATGAACGCAGATGTTTTTTCTCGTGCACGCCCGAGGCCAGGGAGCCTCACATCGGTATCGAGTTTCTCGACTGATCGCTTGTTTTTTATCCGCGTTCATCTGCGTTCATCCGCGGTAAAAACCCTTAATCGAGAGGCACCAGGTAGGCCACGCCGCGGCGGCGGATTTCCAGGACCAGTTCGCCGTTGTCGTGGGGAAAGCGGCCGCGCAGTTCGGCCAGGTCGCGCACGCGGGCCTGGTTGACCGCCACGATGACATCACCGGCGCGCAGGCCGGACTGCCAGGCCCTGCTATTGCGGCGCACCTCTTCGACCAGCGCGCCGGGCAGGCGCATGCGTTCAGGCACGCGCACCAGCATCATCCCGTCGAGCCGATCATCCAGCCGGCGTCCCGAAATTCTTGCGTCCAGATCTTCGCGTAGACGCACCTCCACCTGCTCCGGGCGCCCGCCCCGCAGGAACTCCACCGTCACCGCCTCGTCGACCGGCAGCAGACCCTCGATGGCGCGCAGCATCTGGGCGTCGCGCACGGTGCGCTGGT
>SLJA01000221.1 GCA_007135355.1 Wenzhouxiangella sp. | reverse complement strand
TCGCCATAAATCACTTCGGCGACGGCGGCCAGTTCATGGTTGGGACGCGGAGGAACCCGATTCTGGCCGGCGCGATGCGCCTGATGCGCGGCGCGGTAGTCGGCCGCCTGCTGGAACTTCTCGCGAATGATCTGCTCCACGCCCAGGCGGGTCTGTGGGTAGCGCGGCGTATCGCTGCGCCAGTTGCTTTGCTTGGGGTTTTCGCCGAGGGCAAACTTGATGCCCTCGGGCGCGGCGTCAAACACCAGCTCGGCCGGTGACGCACCCCAGCGCATCTTGATCACCGACATCTGGCCGCCGATGGCATTGGCCGAGCCGTGCAGCAGGTTGATCATGGTCACACCGCCGGCCAGCTGGCGGTAGATGTTGATCGATTCGGCATCGATCACATCGCGGATGCGCACATCGGCCGTGCTGATGCGCGAACCCTCGTTGACGCCGCCGATGATCGCAGCGTGCGAGTGGCCGTCGATAATGCCGGGCGTGACATGCAAACCGCTGCCGTCGATTTCCAGTGCGCCATCCGGGGCGCTCAAGGATTGGCCGACCGCGGCAATGCGGCCGTTGCGCACCACGAGGTCGGCGTTTTCGAGAATGCCGTCGTCGCTGCCGGTCCAGATGGTGGCGCCGCGAATCAGTACCGCCTCCGGCTGGGGCGGTTGCGGGCTGTTCCAGGCTTCGATGTCAGGAGTCCACTCGTCGGCCATCAGGGCCAGCGGGAGCAGGGCCGTGAGCAGGGCAGTCAGGAATCGTTTCATCAGGTCGATGCCTCCAGGTCGTCGGGGCGCGCGGTGCGGTTGCCGCGCACCGTAAACTCGCCGAATGGTCCGCTGCCGGTGCCGCGGGCGCGGTCGCCGTCGACGTCCAGGCGGATGGAGATCGTCCCCGATCCGCCCAGGCGGCCGGCGTCAATGGTAGCGATCACCCGCTCGCCGGACACGCGCACGTCACTTAACGGCGTTTCGTTGCCCATCACGGTCAACTGGCCTTGCATGGCGGTGACCGGGCCACTCAGGACCAGACTCGCCTCGACATCTCCCATGCCGCCCAGACCGAGCGTCAGGCTCCAGGTGCCGGCGGGGTCGATCGCCGGTGGTACCAGCGCCGCCAGCACGTGCTGCTGACCGTCGACCCAGACCTGGCTGATGGAGGGATTTTCCCGGAACAGCTCTCCCTCAACCACCACCAGATTGGCCATGGCGCCCGGACGAATCCGCCCGGCGCGGTCGTCCAGCCCCAGCCACTGGGCCGGCTCGGTCGTGACCGCGGCCAGCGCCGCCTCCGGGGCCAGTCCGCGCTCGATGGCCGTGGCGATGCGTTCATACAGCTGGCCAGGCGCGGACAGGGCATGACTGGTCAGCATGAGTGGCAGGCCGGCGGCGGCCAGGCGAGCCGGGTTTTCCGGCGCCGCGTGCCAGTGGCGCAGGGCTTCCAGCGACACATCGCGGTCGTTCTCGTCGCGCACATCCGGGGTCTCCGGGAAGTTGAGCGGCAGAATATGGCGCACGCCGCGCTCGCGCAAGGTCGCCAGTCGCTGATATTCGGCACCATGGCCGACCAGCACCAGATCAATGTTGCCGGCGGGTATGAATTCCAGAATGCGCAAGCTGTCGAGTAAATCCTGCGCTTCGAATATCAGCGGGATTGACCCACTCAAGGCCGGCGCCAGGTCGTCCAGGCCCTCCAGCCACTCCGGCCGGGTCTGGGCCGGATTGCGTGCCCAGGCGGCGCGGGCTTCGGCCTGCCAGGCCGCATCGGCAAAGGTTTGACGCAGCAATGCAACCGCACCCATCAACGAGGTGGGGAACGATCGTCCGCCGGCGCGGCCGTCGAAACTGGCGAATTGGCCGAACGGGCTGCCGAGCCGGTTGGCGCTCAGGCCGCCTTCGCCGGTGTTAGCAACCAGACCATGGCCGCGCAGCAGGCCCTGCGACGGGGCCATCACCACGGTGGTAAAGCCGGCTCGGCGCAACTCGGTGATCTTGTCTTCGGGCCAGTGTGCGGCCATCAGTCGGCGGTCGGGGTTGATCAGGCCATGCCGTCCAGCGGGTGTTTCGGCGTCTTCATCGACATCGACGTCGACCATCAGGTAGGGCTCGATCAGACCGGGGTAGACGGTGATCGGGTCCTGACCTTCCTCGCGCGCAAATTCATGGATTCTGGCGTCCGGTGGGATGTCGATATCCGGGCCGACGTCCACGATGATGCCGTCTCGGATGACCAGGCTGCCGGTTTCGATCACCTGGCCCGGTTCGGTAACGATGCGAACATCGATCAGCGCGTGCGTGCCCGGAATCGGCTGACGTAACTCGGCGGCGTTGGCCACTCGGCCCAGCGCCAATGAAAACAGGACCATCATGAAGACAGTCATGGAAGAAATCAGGTATCGCAAGTGCGCCTCCCGCGGCGACCGACTTGTGCAAGCCGCCAACCTTAACCGCATGTCGTGAGTTTGTCATCCTGATGCAAAGAAAAAAATCCGCCCTTGGCCTGTGGCACAGTGACGGGCATTCCAACCCGAGGGCTGTCCGTGGAGATCCTGACCTGGCTCGGTATTTTGTTGTGCTTATCCCAGTCGGCGATGCTGTCGGGCCTGAATTTGGGTCTGTTCTCGCTGAACAAGCTGGAATTGGAAGTTGAAGGACGCAAGGGCAGTCGGCAAGCACAGCGGGTGCTGGCGCTGCGGGCCGACGCCAACTTTGCGCTGGTCACCATCCTGTGGGGCAACGTCGGCGTCAACGTGCTGCTGGCGCTGCTGTCAGGTTCTGTGCTCGGCGGTGTCGCTGCTTTTCTGTTTTCCACCGTCGTCATCACCATTTTTGCCGAGATCATTCCGCAGTCCTACTTCACCCGCCACGCCTTGCGTCTGGCCTCGCTGCTGGCGCCCGTGCTGCGAATCTACCAATTTGTCTTGTTCCCCGTAGCCAAACCGACGGCATTGGCCTTGGATGCCTGGCTCGGAGACGAGATCATCCGCTACTATCCGGAGCGTGATCTGCGCCGCCTGATCCAGTTGCACATGGAAGCGACCGAGAGCGATATTGCCCGGGTCGAAGGCCAGGGCGCGCTGAACTTCCTGGACATCGACGATGTCCGGTTGGCCGAAGAGGGTGAGCCGCTGGATCCGGATAGCGTGATCCGCCTGCCTTTTGACGGTGACCGGCCCCGTTTTCCCGACTTTCGGGCTGATCCGCGGGATGAGTTTCTGCAGTCCATCAACCGCTCCGGCAAGAGCTGGTTGGTGATCGTCGACGAGCACGAGTCGCCGCGGCTGTTGCTCAACGCCGATGAGTTTCTGCGCGAGGCGCTGTTCTCCCCGCAGCGCTTCAGGGCCCTGCGTCATTGTCATCGTCCGATTCTGGTGCACCGCCACGACCAGAAATTGGGCGAGCTGATTCCCCGCCTCAAGGTGCGATCCGGGCCGGAAGGCGAGGAAATCATTGACGACGATGTGTTTTTGCTGTGGACTGAGCATCCCCGCGTGGTAACCGGCAATGACTTGCTGGGCCGCTTGCTGCGCGGCATCGCCGTCGATATTCAATCACCGGCCTGATTGCCGGCGGCATGTCTTGCAGCGACGCTGGTACACTTCCGCGCCATGCCCAACCCCAACAATTTTCTCGAGGCGGTCGGACAGACGCCGCTGATTCGCCTGCGGCTGGCTTCCCAGCTGACCGGCTGTGACATTTACGGCAAGTGCGAATTCATGAACCCTGGTGGCTCGGTCAAGGATCGGGCCGCCAAGTACATGCTGCTGGATGCCATGGAAGCCGGGCTGATCGAGCCGGGTGGCATCGTGGTTGAAGGTACGGCCGGCAACACCGGCATCGGACTCGCTCTGGCCGGCAACGCACTGGGCTTGAAGACGGTGATCGTGATGCCGGAAACCCAGTCGGAAGAGAAGAAAGCCACCCTGCGCAGTATGGGCGCGGAGCTTCGTACCTTTCCGGCTGTGCCGTATCGCGACCCGGCCAATTATGTGCATCAGGCCCGGCGCCTGGCCGAATCCCTGAGTAGCGAGCACGGGGTGTTTTACGCCAACCAGTGGGACAATCGGTCGAATCGCGAAGGGCACATGCGGTCGACCGCGCCCGAGCTGTGGGAGCAGACCCAAGGCAAGATTGATGGCTTTATCTGCGCGGTCGGCACTGGCGGCACCCTGGCTGGTGTGTCGCTGTGGCTGAAGGAACGCATGCCCGGTGTGGTGATCGCGGCTGCCGATCCGGATGGGGCCGGCATTTACAGCTGGGTCAAGACCGGTGAGATGCGCTCTTCGGGAAGTTCAATCACTGAAGGGATCGGCCAGAATCGCGTCACCGGCAATCTGGAAGGGGCGCTGATCGACGAGGCCTTCAATATCCCGGACGCGGAACTGGTGCCGGTACTGTGGGATTTGATCGGCAAAGAAGGCCTTTATCTGGGCGCTTCCAGCGCGATCAACGTAGCCGGCGCGATTCGCCTGGGCAAGGCCCTGGGGCCGGGTCGAACCATCGTCACGATTTTGTGTGACTCCGCGGCGCGTTATGCATCGCGATTGTTTGACCCGGACTTTCTGCGCGCCCGGAATCTGCCGTTGCCGCCCTGGCTATAGCCGATGCATGTTCCTGCCAAGCGGGCCGCGCGGTAAATCAGGCCATTACCAGCCGCGTGTCAGCGGTTTTCATCGTCCAATCCAGGCTGCGTGAAAAAGTAGCCCTGGAAGCGTTCGATTCCAGCATCCTGCAGCCACTGGAACTCCTCAATCAATTCGATCCCCGCGGCCACTACCTTGATTTTCAAGTCCCCGGCCAGGCTGAGTATGGCCCGGACCAGCGCCTGCTGCTCTTGCGCCTGGTGGATCTGACGGACCAGTTGGCGGTCGAGCTTGAGCTGCTCAGGGCGAAAGCCGGCAATGGGGCGGAGATCAACCCGCCCGCGGCCGAAATTGTCGGCCAGGGTGCGCAGACCGGCCGCGGCCAAGGCGTCGCGGATATCGGCCAGCTGAGACCCGGAAGACAGCGCATCAAGGTTTGACAGTTCCAACACGATGCGGTCCGGTTCTATGCCATACCGACGCGCCATGTGGCGCGTCACCTGCGCGACCAGATGGACGTTTTCGGGCTTGATATCCGAGCAATTGAGGTGGATATCGCTATCCAGCTCATTGCGCGAGGCCGCCTCCAGGGCCCTGATTCTGCAGGCCTGGTCCAATGCAAAGCGTTGCTCATGCCTGACCCTGGCGATGACCGTGGCCGCCGGTTCACCATGAATTCCCCGGACCAATGCCTCAAACGCCACGACATCAAGATCAACCGCGTCCATGATGGTCTGGAAAGCGAACTGAACTTCAGCGCCCACCAGCTCCTGATATTGGCGAATATGCCGGTGCAGTTCGCCTTCTTCCAGCCTGTCTGCATGGTCGATGGCCATGATTTCAACCCCTTATCGAAAAAGCGCTCGCAAGCGCGCCAGCGTGCATCATAGTCAATGCAGAGCCGCGTTGTCGCGGCGGACAGCTCTCAGGGCCGCGATTGCTGGCTCGCCGCCCGCCAGATCCAGCGCTGATAGCCCATCCAGCCGACCAGGGCGATCAGAGCCAGGATCAGCAACCATTGGTGCTGGTCTCCAAAACGCTGGATGCCGATCATGATGCACACGCAGCCCAGCCCCATCGCGGC
>SLJA01000006.1 GCA_007135355.1 Wenzhouxiangella sp. | reverse complement strand
GATGCTGTCGGAATCCACGGCCCTGCGCGATCGACTGGAGGAAAACACGACCTTTTTCCGCCAGGCCATGGTCGATGCCGGTTTCGACATCAAGCCCGGCGACCACCCCATCGTGCCGGTGATGCTCTACGACGCCCCGCTGGCGCAGAAGATGGCCGACGAGCTGCTCAAGGAAGGCATCTACGTCATCGGTTTTTTCTATCCGGTCGTGCCCAAGGGCGAGGCACGCATCCGCACCCAGATCTCGGCCGCGCATTCGCGCGAGCACCTGGAGCGCGCGGTCGACGCCTTTACCCGCGTGGGGCGTCGTCTGGGCGTGATCTGAGTCGCTGCTCCCTGCATCGGTCGGTCCGCGTTTTGCAACCGAGTGTCGACGCCGGCAAGCCGCGCCATTGCGCGGTTGTGATCATCGGCGCCGGCTTTTCCGGCATCGGCCTGGCAACTCGGCTCAAGCAGGCCGGTATCGAGGACTTTGTCATCCTTGAAGCCGAGAACGGGGTGGGTGGTACCTGGTGGCTGAATCGGTATCCCGGCTGCGCGTGCGACGTGCAGTCGCACCTCTACTCGCTGTCTTTCGCGCCGCGATCCGACTGGTCTCGACATTTTCCGCCGCGCGCCGAAATCCAGTCAGCCCTGGCCGACGAGGTCGAGCACCATGCTCTCGGCGAGCGCATCAGGCTCAACACGCGCGTGGTCCAGGCACGCTGGGATGAGGCGGCCACCTGCTGGCGGGTGCGCGATCAGCATGGCGGCGAATATCGTGCCCAGGTGCTGGTATCGGGAATCGGCGGACTGTCGCGCCCGGCCTGGCCGACCATCCCGGGCCTGGACCGGTTTGCCGGTCCGGTGATCCATTCCCAGCGCTGGCCCGACGATCTGGAGTGGCAAGGCAGGCGCGTGGCGGTAATCGGCACCGGCGCCTCGGCGATCCAGTTCATCCCGCACCTGCAGCGCAAGGCGGCGCGGGTCGATGTCTACCAGCGCAGCGCGCAGTGGATTCTGCCCAAACCCGATCGAGCCATTCCGCGCTGGCGTCAGTGGCTGCACGCCCGTCTGCCGCTGTATCGGCGACTGACCCGCTTCGGACTGTTCCTGCTACTGGAGTCACGCCTGCCGGCGTTCACCCGCTTCCCCCGCCTGACCGCCTTTCACCGCCGCAAAGCCCGCCGCCACCTGGCACGCCAAATCGACGATCCCGAACTGCGAACACAGCTGACGCCCGACTACGCCATGGGTTGCAAGCGCGTGCTGATGAGCAATGACTACTATCCGGCCATCGCCGCGGACAATGTCGACCTGATCACCACGCCGATTGCGCGCGTCCAGGCTGATGGATTGGTTGATCGCGATGGCCGACTTCGACCGTCCGACCTGATCGTACTCGGGACCGGCTTTCAGGCCGCCGATCCAGTCCCTGCCGGCATGATCATCGGCCGCGATGGACTGGACCTGGCCACAGCCTGGCAAAACGGCCCACTGGCCTACAAGGGCTCGACGGTGCCCGGCTTCCCCAATTTTTTCACTCTGCTCGGCCCGAATACCGCCCTGGGTCACAACTCGGTGCTGCTGATGATCGAGGGTCAGATCCGCTACGTCGTCTCCGCCCTGCGCTGGATGCGACAGAACGCCCAGCCCAGCATCGAAGTGCGGCACCAGGCGGCGCACGCTTGGGACGCCGATCTACAGCGCCGCCTGCAGCGTTCCATCTGGTATCAGGGCGGCTGCTCGAGTTGGTACCAGCACCCCGAAAGCGGCCGCATTCCCACGCTGTGGCCCCGGTTCACCTTCACCTTCCGCTGGCTACTGCGGCGCTTTGATCCAGAGGCTTACCTTTGGCGGCCTTAGCGGGAAAAGCCATCACGCAGAGACGCGAAGACGCACAGGTCGCAGAGAAACAAGACGGGATTTTTTGATCTCCGATTTGCCGCTTGAAACGCTACAACAAACGACTTATTTCTCTGCGAACCCTGCGCCTCCGCGCCTCTGCGTGATGCTTTTCCCTGCATGCTGCTTTTCCCTGCAGGATGCTTTTCCCTGCATGATGCATTTGCAATGCGTGATGCTTTGCGTTCAAACCCGCTCCGGCCGAACCACACGACAGTCACTGACCGATACCAGGCCGATATGGCGACTGACCACCTCGAACACTGAATCCAGCACGCCCTCGGCCCGCTCGCAGGCAACCACGGCCACCACCGCTACCATGCCGCCGGCCGCGCTGATTTCGCCCTCCCGGGTCCAGGGGCCGGTGCGGCCCTGACCGGCCAGTACCGGCAGCACCGAATAACCGGTCACGCCGCTGCGGTCCAGTTGCCGCGAGAGCGCCTTGAGCGCCGGCACCTCGATGAGGATTTCGATCCGGGTTGCATGATGAGTCTGCATATCACCCTCCGAAAGTTTGTGCGGCCAACAGGTAAATCGAAATCCCGAAGGCCAGATTGAACGGGAATGTCACCCCCAGCGCCAGGGTAAGGTAAACGGCCGGGTCGGCTTCGGGCAACGCCACCCGCATGGCGGCCGGCACGGCGATATAGGAGGCCGAAGCCGCCAGCGTCGCCAGCAAGGCAACACCGCCTACCGAAAGACCGAGCAGCAGACCGGCGATCAGACCCAGCCCCGCGCCGAGCAAAGGCATCAACAGCGCAAACAAAACCGGACCGGCGCTCAGCACCTTGCGACTGCGCAGCAGATTGCGACCCGCCACCAGCCCCATGTCCAGCAGGAACAGACACAATACGCCCTTGAACGGGACCACGAGAAACCCTTCAACCTCGGCCATTCCGGACGGACCGGTGACCCAGCCGATCAGGAAGGCTCCGAGCAGCAGCACGATCGAGCCGTTGAGCAGGACCTCGCGCCAGGGTACGCCGGGGCTGGCTACGCCGGCGGACCGGCCGCGCGCCAGCCACAACGCGGTCGCAATGGCCGGCGCTTCCATCACCGCGGCCACCGCGACCAGCCAACCTTCGAAATCCACACCCTGGGACTGCAACAGGGAGCTGGCGGCGACGAATGTGACAATGGAAATGGAACCATAGTGGCCGGCCACCGCTGCCGCGTCGACGCGGCTGAGTCGGGTCATGACCCGCAGCAGGAAAAAAGCCAGCACCGGAATCACAGCCGACAGCAGGACCCCGACCACCAGGGCCAAAGCCAGGCGCATGTCGAAACCCGCCGCGGCGACCTCGACCCCACCCTTGTAGCCGATGGCGAACAGCAGGTAGATCGACAGTCCCTTGGCCATGGCTTCGGGGATACTCAGGTCGGAGCGCAAGCCGGCCGCGACCAGGCCCAGCACGAAGCTCAGGACGATCGGCGAGGCCAGGTTCTGCAGGGCCAGATCCAGCATCGGCTAGTCCGGCTGCCGCAGTCGCCTCACGAGACCAGGTCCCGGCAGGCTTTTTGCAGTTCGGCTTCGGAGGCCAGCACCAGATTGGCCGCGTCGCCCAGTGGAATGTAGCAGTCGGCGCCGCTGACCCGGCGCATCGGGCGCGCGCCCAGACCGGCTTCAACCAGGCGGGTAATCACACCCTCCCCGATGCCGCCGTCCGGTCGACCCTCGTCGAACACCACCACCGCCGCACAGTCTCGGCCATGCTCGATGATGGCCTGCTCGTCCAGGGGCTTGAGCCAGCGCAGGTCGAGCACGCGCACGGCCACGCCGTCGGCCGCCAGAGCCGCCGCGACGCGCAAGGCCATGGGTACGCCGTTGCCGTAGGTGATGATCAGAAGATCCCGGGCATTGTCGTCATAAACGCGCGCTTCGAACGGCGTCAAAGCCTGGTCAGGCGCGGGGTATGGAAACAGCCAGGCACCATCATCGGGCTTGAGCAGATCCTTGGTCATGTACAGCGCAATCGGCTCGATAAAGGCGCACACGCGACCGTCGACACGGGCCAGCGCGGCCATGGTCCGGAGCATCAAAGCCGCATCGTCGCCGCGCGACGGGCAGCCGATCACCAGGCCCGGAATATCGCGCAGTGCGGCAATCGAATTGTCGTTGTGAAAATGGCCGCCGAAGCCACGCTGGTAGCCCAGGCCGGCGATGCGCACGATCATCGGGTTGCGGAACCGGCCGTTGGAGAAAAACTGCAGCGAACAGGCCTCGCCGCGGATCTGGTCACAGGCATTGTGGAAATAGGCCAGGTACTGGATCTCCGGGATCGGCAGATAGCCCATGCTCGCGTAGCCCTGGGCCAGGCCCAGGATGGTGGTCTCGTCAAGCAGTGTATTGAACACGCGCCCGGCGCCGAACTTTTCCCACAAGCCCTTGGTGACGGTATACACCCCGCCCTTGCGCGCCACATCCTCGCCGAACACGAGGGTCTCGGGATATTTGAGCATCAGGTCGGCTAGCGCCCGGTTGATCTGGATCGCCAGGTGTCGCGGCGGCTGGCTTTCCGGGGCGCTGCCGAACACGCGTATGCGGTGGGCAATATCTCCGCATCGAACCGCCTCGGCCTGTACCTCGGACCGCGACAATGGCGCCAGAGGGGCAACCACGTCGGCCAGGGTGGTCAGCCGCGCTTCGCGATCGGCGCGGTCGGCCTGGTCCAGGCAGCGCTGCCGCAGCGTGTCATAGCGTTGGCGGATGCTCGCGGCAGTCATCAGACCGCGTGCGACCACCTGCTCGGCCGTGCGCAGCAGCGGGTCCAGCGCCTCGCAGGCGGCCAGGTCTTCCGGACTGCGATAGTCGATCTCGAAGTCGGTGCCGGCGTGGCCCATCAGGCGCGTGGTGCGCAGATGCAGAAAAACCGCCGAACGCCGCATGCGACACTCGGCAACCGCCTCGCGCACCGCGCCGAAGCCCGCGGCGAGGTCCAGGCCATCGGCGTGGCGATAGATCAGACCATGGCGGCGGGCCATGCTGTCATGGATCCAGTCGCGCGGCGTCGGCACCGAGATCCCCAGGCCGTTGTCTTCGCACACGAACAGGATCGGCGTCGGCAGATTCTGATGGCGCGACCAGGCACAGGCATTCAGCGCCGTCTGCGCCGCGGCATGGTTCAGGCTGGCATCGCCGAAACTGCACACCACGATGCTGTCCGCCGGCACCGGCAGGGCGTGGCCGTCGCGGGCGGCACGAGCAATAGCCAACGCCGTTCCCACCGCCTTGGGCAGATGCGAGGCAATGGTCGAAGTCTGCGGCAGCACCCACAACGGCGCACTACCCCACACCTTATGTCGGCCGCCGGAGGCCGGGTCACTGGCCGAGGCGGCGAACGACAGGCAGGTGTCGCGGATGAAGTCCATGCCGGGCAACTTGCGGTAGCGCTCGGCCATGAACGCGCCGGAGCGGTAGTGCAAAAAAGCCGGATCGGTATGCCGGGTCAGGCGACCGAGCATGGCGTTGCCTTCGTGTCCGCTGGAACCGATGGTATAGAACACCTTGTTCTCGGCCCGCTTGACCCGCGCCATCAAATCCAGCTGGCGCGAAGTCATCTGGCTGTCGAACAGCTCCAGCAAATCCGCCGGCGCAATCTCACCCTGCACCCGCGGCCGCACCCGACCGCCGTCCATGGCTTCCAGATGCGCCAGAAAAGCCTCGTCAACAACCTGGGCCCGATTCAGCCGACGTGCTGCGGATTGGGACATTTCTCTAGGCCCGGATCAAGGTAGATCGACGCAGGGTACTTGAAGTGAACGGGTTACGGGTTACGGGTTACG
>SLJA01000173.1 GCA_007135355.1 Wenzhouxiangella sp. | reverse complement strand
GTTGCTAGCGGCTGAAGCCGGCGGTTTCCATGGTCAGCAATACCACTGACAACAGGTTGGCCAGCAAGGCGCCGCCGGACAGGGAAACGATGCTGGCCATGACCGCCGGCGTCAAGCCGACATCCAGAACATGAACCGCCATCACCCAGACCAGCACCGCCGCCAGCAGGTGGAGATCAACCACCAGGCTGGAGGCCAGCAACATGGCACTCATCTGAGACCTTTCCCCCAACTTCATGATGGTGGCGATCAGTCCGACGATCAGGGCCGCGGTGAGCTCGTAAACATTGTGATGGTCGGGGTTGTCGATTTCGCCAATAAAGAAACTGAAATTCAGCGTCAGCGCCAGCAAGACGAAGAAGCCGAAAATGACCTTGCTCATGTTCATGACCGCGATGCTCCCTGTTTCAGATGCCGCTGCCATTATGCACCCGGCAGCCATCGAGCGATTCGGGACGGGCTGGAAAAGAAGCAAAATGCTGTGCCTATAATGATGGCCCTGACAGCCTGTCGGCTATCATTCGGGTCACCTACACAACGACTGCTTCGAGGAGAGGATCATGAACAGAATGAGCGCTTTATCTACCCTGGCCGCCGTGGGCCTGGCCACTACGGTCGCGTTCGCGGACGATCACGCCGCCGAACAGGCCAGCGTCGATTTCATTGATCGCAGTGGGAACTCGGTCGGCACCGGACTGATTACCGACGGTCCAAACGGCATTCTGATCAACCTGGATCTGCATAGCCTGCCGCCGGGCAAGCGCGCCATTCACATTCACACTGTCGGCACTTGCGAGGACCCGGACGAAGGTTTCGTGGCTTCCGGCGGCCATCTGAATCCGGATGGCATGCAGCATGGCCTGATGAACCCCGAAGGCCCCGATGCCGGCGATCTGCCGAACATCATCGTGCGTGAAGACGGGACGGTGCAGGTCGAATTGTTCTCGCACCTGGCCTCTTTGCATGGCGACGGCGGCCGCGCGGCCATTTTCGATGAAGACGGCGCGGCCTTTGTCATTCATGAAAACCGTGATGATCACTTCACCCAGCCAATCGGCGGAGCCGGTCCGCGCATTGCCTGCGGCGTGATTCAACCGACTGAATGAGCGCGACTGGCCGAGTCATGGCATGCATCACGCTCGCCGTCCTTGCGGCGGCGGGCGGATGGTTGTGGCTTGGCAAACAGACATCCATCGCGCCGACAGCGCTGAGCGACCACGGCATCGGACCCTTGTACCTGGACCAGTCGTTTGCCTCGGCCGAGCGCCTGGCCTTTCGGGTTGCGCCGGAGACCGCCTTCTCCGGCATCGGCTGTTCCGGGCTGGACGAGATTCGCTATGACGGCTGGCTAGGGGAGCATCCGGTCGGCATCATGGCCATGGCGCAAGATGGCCGCATTCAGGAAATCGAGGCGACCCTGTTCGAGCCGAAGCGCGCCGACAGCCTGGAGGCTTGCCGGGTGCTTCGCGATCGGTTTGCAGAACGCTTCATCGAGCGATTCGGGCCCTATAAATCGACCTGGGAAGTCAGTAAACCGGTATCCAGGGAACTGATGGCGCAAACCGGTCCGGTCGTGATGATGGCCCGCTGGTTTCGCGCCGGCGGCAGTTGTTACGTGAGCGCACACTTCGGGCCTGCAGACGGCATGGCGCTGCGGTCCGAAATGGCTGTGCTTGCGGCCCTGGACTGACGGGGCGTCGGCCTGCGGTCTAACGCCGCCGGCCGCCGCGCTTCTTGCCCCGCGGGCGTTCTTCGCGAACCTGGATGGATTGTCCATTCAATTCGACGCCGTCAAGTTCGGCGATGGCGGCGCGGGCCTCGTGGCCTTCCATATCGATCATGGCCACCCCACGACAGCGGCGGGTGAAGATATCCAACGGCAAATCAAGCTTGCGCACGGTTCCGACGCGCGAAAACAGTTCACGCAGCTGACTTTCACGGGTTTCGGGATGGATATTACGAATAAAAAGCGTCTTCATGCGGGGGCGGCCTCCGGGCCGGAAACAATAAGGTCGGCAAGGAATGGCCCGAAGTGAGTACCGGGGCCAACCGACCAGAACAAAACGGTAATGACACAGAGTACCACAGTCAGCTAGCTGGCCTGTAAGCGATGAATAACCGGGAGAGATGCGCTGCGCCAGACGCGATTTCCACGCAGATCGCGATTTCCAAGGAGATTTCAGTGGCTATTTCGCCGCTCAAGGCGTATAGTGGTGGGGCTGCAGAGCATTGCGGTGGTTGATTTTGGCTGTATTCCTTCCCGATTACCCCTTCTTCGTCCATTTCTCGCTTTTCAAACAGCATTGTGCCGGATGGTCTAGTCAGGCCGGTTCCGGCGAATTTCATCGTTTACAAAGGTTCAAAAACATGTCTAGCACGACTGGTACCGTGAAATGGTTTAACGACGCCAAGGGTTTCGGATTCATTTCCCAGGACAACGGCGGCGCCGATGTCTTCGTTCACTTCAGCGCCCTGACCGGCTCCGGCTTCAAAAGCCTGGCCGAAGGTGCCAAGGTGAGCTTCGATGTCACCAACGGCCCCAAGGGCCCGCAGGCGGCCAATGTCGTAACCGTCTGACGGCACTTCAGCCTCACGGTTCGACCCGGAAACCCCGCTACGGCGGGGTTTCTCCTTTCTGGTTCTCGAGCAGTTGATCCAGCGCGGCCAGGCGAACGTAACCCGGCTTGCCCTGCAACAGCTTCTGCCTGAAATAACCGCACAGGAAACACAGCTCGGCCCACGGCAGCTGAACCGCCAGATCAGGACCACCGCCTTCCACAAGTCGGCGGCAAAAGTCCGCACCGGGGTCGAATGGCCAGCGCAAGCGGGCCTTGGCCAGTCCTGTCCCCAGAATCGCGCCGGCCTTAAGGGCTTCAATGTCGATTGCGACGAGCCAGTCATTGACCACGATAAAGTTCTTGGCCAGCGGATCAATGTAGTCCAATCCCAGCCAGATGCTGGGTGGACGCAGGCGCTGTTCCAGTTCCTCGATGCCGGCGGCGTAATCTCGTCTCAGCACGCCGGCTTCGACCAGAAAATCCAGATCCGATCGCAGGCAGGCGGTGAAGGGCGCCGGATCGGCAGCGACCGCGTCACCGACGACATACAAGCGCACGAAAAAATCCACCAGGCGTGCCTGGTCGGACGCATCTTTGAGCCTGGGCGGCCGCCCGGGGACATAATCGACCCAGACTGCGCAGACCTCATGTCGGGCCAGGGCGGGAACGCAGCCTGAACCAGCCAGCGCTTCCAGCGCCCTGACCGCCGCCCGGGCGCTTTCGGCCTCGGCGAAGACAACCCGCTTGTAGCGCGCCTCGCCAATATCCACGAAATGCACAACATGCGTCTTGCCGAGTTCGGCGCCACACCAGGACCGCCAACGGCGGCGCAGCCGCTGCCACAGCGGCAGCGCGTGTCGTACCCTGATTTTTGCGGCCATGGACTCGGCTCATGCAGCGGCAGGAGCAAGCATTGTAAGTCCGTATCAAGGCGGTTCCGATGTACACTCAGGCGCGCATGAAGACCTCCGTTGCCGCTCTCAACACGCCACCGCCCGCCGGCAGGCAAAGTGCTGCTACGGCACGCGCCGTCTTCGTCATTGGCGCCGGGCGCAGCGGCACCAGCACGCTGACCCGTGCCCTCGGCGCGCTCGGTGTGGACCTGGGCAACAAGTTCAAACGGGCCACGCGCAAAAATCCCACCGGCTTTTTCGAGGACGCGGATCTGCTGGCAATCAGCAAGGCCGTGCGCAATCGTCTCGGCGTACGCGCCGACAGCTTGCGCCTGATCGCGCCCGAGGAACTGCTTGGGCCGCACATGGACGATCTGCGCCGGCGTGTGGTCAAGGTCATCCGCCGGCGCTTCGACACCAGCCCGATCTGGGGCTTCAAGTACGGCCGCACCCTGCGCATCCTGCCGTTCTGGGAACCGGTGCTTTCCGAACTCGAGATCGAGCCCAGCTTCGTCATCGCCTTGCGCAATCCCTTGAGTGTGGCCCGCTCGCGGGCCAGGCTTGACCCCCGCCGCGGTCTGCAGGCGGCTAGCGACCTGGAGTGGCTGATCAGCATCGTGCCCTACCTGCGCCGCACTCGCCCGCATCGACTGGTCGTGGTCGACTACGATGACCTCATGGACGCACCCGTTAGCCAGCTCAGTCGGTTGGCAGATGAGCTGGACCTGCCGGATGCCGCCACCACGCCAGCGCAGATCGAGGACTTCGCCACCCGCTTCCTCGACGCCGGCCTGCGGCACACCCGGTATGACGAGACCGAACTGGCCGAAAACGAGGCCGTCAACCCCATCGTGCGCGCCGGCTACCGACTGCTGCGCCAGGTTTCCCGGGGCATGATCAGCAGCCGGGATGAAGCATTCTGGCAACAGTGGGCAGGTATTGAGCAAGGCGTTCAGGACCTTGCGCCGATTCTCCAGCTGATCGATCTGCGCGAATCGGAACGCCGGGGCGCGATGACCAGCCTGATCGGACCTTTCCAGGCCTGGTCACTGCTCAAGCCGCGGCTGAAGAACCTCTGATGGAACACGTGGAGAACCCGGAACATGACCAGAACGCTTTCTGTTGCCCTGCTGTTGTGGTTGCTGCTCGACCCGGCCAGGCTCGTGGCTCAGACTGAACCGGAGCAGCTGGACGCCGCCACCGCCGGCCGCTTTGCCGCACTGGCCCTGGCCTGCGTCGATCGCGAGTACCCCAACCAGATCCGCCACGTCATGACCAGCGACGATGACGCCGGTACGCCGCGCCAGCTCACGCCGTCTTTCTACGGCTGCTTCGACTGGCACTCGGCCGTGCACGGTCACTGGCTGCTGGTACGCCTGAGCCGGCTGTTCCCGGAGGCCGACTTCGTCGATGAAGCCAGAGCCAAGCTGGGCGAGAACCTGACCCGCGACAAGCTGCTGGCCGAGGCCGCCTACATGGCCCATCCCGAGCGCGCCGGCTTCCAACGCCCCTACGGTCTGGCCTGGCTGTTGCAGCTCACCGCGGAGCTCGACGAGTGGGACGACGACCAGGCCCGGCAATGGCGTGAATGGCTCAAACCCGCCGAGCAGATCGCCGTTGAGCGCCTGCACGACTGGATCCCCCTGCTGCATTACCCGATCCGCGACGGTGAGCACTCGCAGACCGCCTTCGCCTTCGGCCTGATCCACGATTATGCCCGGCGCATGAACGATGAGCGCACGCTAGCCATGCTGGCCGATGCCGCCGAGCGCTTCTACCGCGCCGACCGCGACTGCCCCATACACTACGAGCCCTCCGGCCACGACTTTCTCTCGCCCTGCCTGGCCGAGGCGGATTTCATGCGCCGGGTGCTGGAGCCTGAGGAGTTCGCCGACTGGCTGGGCGACTTCCTGCCGCGCATCGGCGAAGAAAACTGGCTGCCGGTGGCGGTGGTCACCGACCGCGAGGACGGCAAGCTGGCCCATATCGACGGGCTGAACCTGTCTCGGGCCTGGATGCTGGAGGGCATCGCTCACGGCCTGCCGGCTGACGATCCGCGCCGTGAGGCCCTGCTGGCCGCCGCGGCAGCCCATGCCGAATCCGGCCTCGAAGGCGTGACCGACGAGTTCTACGCCGGCAGCCACTGGCTGGCCAGCTTCGCCACCTACCTGTACAGCCGGCGCGGCATTTAAGGAGTAGAGCGCATGCACGCCAGCATCCCGATCCGCT
>SLJA01000031.1 GCA_007135355.1 Wenzhouxiangella sp. | reverse complement strand
TCCGGCAAAAAGTCAGTCAGACCATCTATCGCCAGCGGGTCTGCCGCCAACATAAACGTCTGCCCGGACTCCGGGATGACGTTGCCGGCTGCGCCGATATTGCCGACGGCGGGAAAAGAAATCAATTGAGCCTCATGGAATGGGACTTCAACCTGGCCGGCGTCGACGAAGGCTTGGGGCACAAGCACCGGACGCGGCCCGCCAAGCTTTTGCAGGCGGACCATCACTACCGAGAAGCCCTCATCGGCACAGCCGACCCGCCAGATGCGAACGCGTACATCAGCGTCACGACTGAAACTACCGATGCCGGGCGCCCGGATGACTTCATCGAAGAGTTCGTTGTCGGCAGAGGCCGGCTCTGTTGGCAGGCTCAAAGCCACGCAGCCGGGCGGGAAGGGCGACAGCAGGTCGGTCAGAACGTTGATTTCTCCGCTGGCCCAGGCTTTGCCGGTGCAGAACAATACAGCCATCAAAACGACAATGCGCATTGGAAATCCTTGCGATGAGTCTTTTTCGCCGCTCAGTTTAACCGGCCAAGCTGAGCCTGCGCTGAACCGCTTCGCGCGCGGCGGCGTCCGGGGTCAGCCCTCGGTGCTGGAAACCGGTGCTGAGTTAAAATGTCGATTCAGTTTGCAGATCATCGACGAGGCTCAACCATGGCAGGCCACAGTAAATGGGCCAACATCCAGCACCGCAAGAAGGCGCAGGATGCCAAGCGCGGCAAGATTTTCACCCGCCTGATTCGCGAAATCAGTGTTGCGGCTCGTGAAGGCGGCGGCGACCCGGACGCCAATCCACGCCTGCGCCTGGCGGTGGACCGGGCCAATGCGGCCAATGTGCCCAAGGACAATATCGAACGCGCCATCAAGAAAGCCACCGGCGAGCTGGAAGGCGCATCCTACGAGGAGCTCCGCTATGAGGGCTACGCGCCCGGCGGCGTGGCGGTGATGGTCGATTGCCTGACCGACAACCGCAACCGCACCGTGGCGGCGGTGCGTCACGCGTTTTCCAAGCACGGCGGCAACTTGGGCACGGACGGCTCGGTGGCTTATTTGTTTGAAAAGAAAGGCGTGATCAGCTTCGCCCCCGGCACCAGCGAAGATGCGGTGATGGAGGTCGCGCTGGAGGCCGGCGCCGAGGATGTGGTGACCGAGGACGATGGCAGTCTGGAGGTTCTGACCGGTCCGGAGGATTTCGAAGCCGTGCGCGATGCCCTGCGCGCGGCTGGCCTGGAATACGGCGAAGCCGAAGTCACCCAGCGCGCCAGCGTGCTGGTCGATGTTGACCTGGAGACGGGTCAGAAGGTGCTCAAGTTTCTGGATATGCTGGAGGACCTGGACGACACGCAGGACGTGTGGTCGAACGCGGATATTCCGGCTGAGGCGTATGAGTAAGGGAATGACGCGGGTTCAGGTTTCAGGGTTCAGGTTTCAGGGAATCAGGCGCCAAGCTGGGGCTCTTTCCCCAACCCCGAGCCCCGTAACCCGTAACCCGTAACCCTTCGCCCCTGAACCCTGAACCCTGAACCCCTTGCGTCAGCAAAAATGAGAATCCTCGGCCTCGACCCCGGCTCGCGCATCACCGGCATCGGCATCATCGATGGTGAGCGGTTGATTCATGCCGAGTCGCTACGCCTGGGAGACGGGCCGATGCCGGAGCGCTTGGGGCGGATTTTTGTTGAAGTGGGCAGCTTGATAGAACGTTTCCGTCCTGATATTGCAGCAGTCGAGACCGTGTTCATGAGCCGCAACGCCCAGGCCGCGATCAAACTGGGTCAAGCCCGTGGGGCGGCGGTCTGTGCTGCCGTGGCAGCCGGTCTGGAAGTCCATGAATACGCCCCGCGCGCGGTCAAACAGGCCATTGTCGGGCGCGGCGGCGCGGCCAAGGAGCAGGTGCAACACATGATTCGAGTGCTACTGAAACTCAGCGAAGTGCCGGCTGAAGACGCCGCCGACGCGCTGGCGGTTGCCCTGTGTCATCTGCATACGGCGCAGACCGCTGCACGGCTGCCGGCAGGCCTGGTCATGCGATGATGCGCTCATGATCGGACGCCTGCACGGCATTTTGCTCGAGCGCCAGCCGCCACAGTTGCTGGTGGATGTGGGTGGCGTTGGCTATGAGGTCGAGGCGCCGCTGTCGGTGTTCGATAAATTGCCCGCGCTGGGTGAGACGGTCACCCTGCTGACCCAGCTGATCGTGCGTGAGGACGCGCATACGCTGTACGGCTTTCTGCATGCGGGTGATCGCGTCCTGTTTCGCGCGCTGCTGAAGGTCTCTGGCGTGGGGCCGCGTTTGGCCATGGCGATTCTGTCCGGGGTCAGCAGCGATGAGTTCGCCTTGATGGTCGAGGCCGGCGATGCCCAGGCCCTGACCCGATTGCCCGGCATCGGCAAGAAAACCGCCGAGCGCTTGTTACTGGAAATGCGCGGGCGGCTGAGCGATCTGCCGGGCGGGCAGGGTGGCGCCGCGGCCCCGGCCGACGCCGCCGCCGAGGCCCGTGCGGCCCTGACGGCGTTGGGCTACTCGGCCGCCGAGGCGCTGAAGATGGTGCGTGCCGTCGAATCACCGGATCAGTCGGCCGAGGCCCTGATCCGTTCGGCCCTGAAGAAGAAAATGAGTGGTTGAGCGTGGACTCCTCGCGCCTGATCACCGCCGCCGCCGCACCCGAAGAAGGTCGCATCGAAGAGAGCCTGCGTCCCAGGCGTCTGGCTGAATATATCGGCCAGGCGACCATGAAAGAGCGCCTGTCGATTTACCTGGAATCGGCGCGCAAGCGCCATGAGGCCCTGGACCACGTGTTGATCTTCGGTCCGCCAGGCTTGGGCAAGACCACCCTGGCCCACGTGATCGCAACCGAGATGGGCACCAACCTGCGCCAGACCTCCGGGCCGGTGTTGGAGCGAGCCGGCGACCTGGCCGCGCTGCTGACCAATCTTGAGCCGGGCGATGTCCTGTTCATCGATGAAATCCACCGTTTGAGCCCGGTGGTCGAGGAAGTGCTGTACCCGGCCATGGAGGATTACCGCATCGACATCATCATCGGTGAGGGGCCAGCGGCGCGATCGATCCAGCTGGATCTGCCGCGCTTCACCCTGGTTGGCGCCACGACTCGTGCCGGCTTGCTGACCTCGCCACTGCGCGACCGTTTCGGCATCGTCGAGCGGTTGGAGTTCTACGGCGTTGAGGACCTGTCCCGTATCGTCGGCCGCTCGGCCGGCATTCTCGAGATCGAGGCTGAAGAATCAGGCGCTGAGGAGATCGCCCGTCGCGCGCGCGGCACGCCGCGGATTGCCAACCGTCTGCTGCGGCGCGTGCGCGACTATGCCCAGGTCCGTGCCGACGGGCGCATCAGCGGCGAAGTCGCGTCGCGGGCGCTGGAGATGATGCAGGTGGACCGGCGCGGTTTCGACACCATGGATCGGCGCTTGCTGAAGGTTTTGATCGAGCATTTCGGCGGCGGGCCGGTGGGTGTGGAAAGTCTGGCCGCCTCTCTGTCGGAAGAGCGCGGCACGATTGAAGACGTGATCGAACCTTTTCTGATCCAGGAGGGCTATCTGGTGCGCACGGCTCGCGGGCGCATGGCGACGGCGTCGACCTGGCGTCATTTTGGTTTGAGCCCGCCGGATCGACCCGGCGGCGACTTGTTTTCAGGTCTGAACGACTCGGCGGATTCGTGAGCCGGCCAGATGGAGTGGGCATTCAGGGGCGCGTCTCCCGCTACCGGGTCTACTGGGAGGATACCGATGCCGGTGGGGTGGTTTACCACTCGCGCTATCTGAACTTCATGGAGCGGGCGCGTTCGGACTGGTTGCTGGACCTGGGATATCCGCAGGTCGACCTGCGCCAGCGTCACGGCTGCCTGTTCGTGGTGACCTCGGTGACGGTGAATTTTTTGGCCCCGGCCCGCCTGGAAGATGAACTTGCGGTCAGCGTCACCGTCGAAGCGCTTCGCGCTGCCTCCATGTCCATGGCGCAGCAGGTTTGGCGTGGGGATGGACGGCTGCTGGTTGCGGGGCAAGTTGCCATCGCTTGCCTGGACGCCGGAAGTTTTCGGCCAACGAGAATGCCGCCCGCTCTGCGCGCGGCGATCAAGGATTTCCAAGGGAACTAGGCATCAATGCATTCAAGCGAACAGCTGCAAATCTGGGAATTGATCATGGAGGCCTCCCTGCTGGTGCAGGGGGTCATGCTCCTGCTCGTGCTGGCCTCGGTCGCATCGTGGATGGTGATCTTCCGCAAGCGCCAGATGCTGGCTCGTGCCCAGAGCCGCGCCACCGATTTCGAGGACAAGTTCTGGTCCGGCGCCGACCTGGGCCAGCTATATGACAAGGTGGCCGGCAACAGCGCCGGCCGGGAAGGACTGGAGTCGATTTTCGAGGCCGGTTTTCGCGAGTTTTCGCGGGCGCGGGAAGATCGCCAGATCAATCCCGACGCGGTCACCAGCAGCGCCCAGCGCGCCATGCGCGTGGCCCTGACCCGGGAGTTGGACCGGCTGGAGAACCAGCTCAGTTTCTTGGCCACGGTGGGTTCGGTCAGCCCCTATATCGGTCTGTTCGGCACCGTCTGGGGCATTATGAATTCTTTCCGCGGCCTGGCCGGTGCCCATACCGCCACCATCGCCATGGTCGCGCCGGGTATCTCGGAAGCGTTGATTGCCACGGCGATGGGGTTGTTCGCTGCCATTCCCGCCGTGATTGCCTTCAACAAGTTCTCTTCGCAAGTGGATCAGCTGGAAGTCCGCTACGACAATTTCAAGGAAGAGTTCGCCTCCATTCTTGGCCGCCAGGCGCGGCGCCTGCAGGAAAAGGCGTAGGCGTCATGTCGGAAACTCACATCCGGCGCCGCCGCAAGCGCATGTCGGAAATGAATGTCGTGCCCTACATCGACGTCATGCTGGTGCTGCTGATCATTTTCATGATTACTGCTCCGCTGATGAATCTCGGGGTGGAAGTCGAGTTGCCGGTGGGGGCCGCCGAGCCCATGACCGACCGTGGTGATCCGCTGTTGGTGACCGTGACCCGCAGCGGTGATTTCTTTCTCGATACCGGTGACGCGCCGCAACTGGTCGACGGTGAGACTCTGACCCAGGTGGTCGGCGCCATCGCCGAGCGCAACCCGCAGCTCCAGGTGACCGTCAGCGGCGACCGTGACGTTCCTTACCAGTTCATCTACAGCGCCATGGTTCATCTGCAGCGGGCCGGTGTGGCCTCGGTCGGCCTGATTGGCGACCCGGAACCCTGAGCGCGCACGGAACCTGCCGAGCGTGCAGGCAATCAATAAGGTACCGCGGATGAACGCAGATGAACGCGGATAAGAAGAGCAGGTGTTCATGGAATTTCTGCCCTTTATATTGGGGGCTCTTCACTGAATCGGGGTTTATCTGCGTTTATCCGCGTTCATCCGCGGTTTGAACGCGTTTTCATCATGATCAGTCAAGCGCGCAAGCAGGAACTCAAGGAGCAGGCCCAGGCGCTGGGGCTGGCTCTGCTTGTGCACGCGCTGATGGTCGGATTGCTCGTGGTGGGAGGCTGGAACTGGCAGCCGTTCGAACGGGAAATGCCACCGGTCCAGGTCACTCTGGTTGACATGGGCCCGATCGTAGCGCAGCGCGAGGCCGAGCAGCGTCGGGAAGCGGCAGAGCGCCGGGAGCAAGCGCGTCAGGAGCAGGAAAGACAGGAACAACAGCGTCAGGAGCAACTGCGGCAGGAGGAGGCCGAGCG
>SLJA01000176.1 GCA_007135355.1 Wenzhouxiangella sp. | reverse complement strand
GTGGTCGTGATTGATCTCGGCAAGGGCGCCCTGGCGGCCGCGTTGTTGCCCTGGCTGATCCTGCTTCTGCTGCCGGTCGCGGCTGAACTCCATCTGCTGCTTGGCGCTCTGGCCGGATTTGCTGCCGTCGTCGGCCATATCTGGCCGATTTATTTCCGCTTTCGCGGCGGCAAGGGCGCCGGTACGGCGGTCGGCGCCATCGCCGTCCTGGCACCATGGTCAATACTGCCGATGTTCCTGGTCTGGGTCATCACCATCATCGGCACCGGCTACGTCGGCCTGGCGACCGTGCTAGCTGGATTGAGCCTGGTGCCCTTGATGTGGTTACTGGGGCCGGAACCGCTGCCGGCGCCGCTGGGCTGGCTGGCCATCGGGCTGGCCATCCTGTTGGTGTATACGCATCGCGGCAACCTGGCCCGACTGCGCGAGGGGTCGGAGAACCGCTTCGACAAGGCACGCATCCTCAGGCGGCGACGCTGAGCACCGGTCATGGCGACCGGCCCGCAGAGCGATTCTCGGCTTCCACCGACGCTGGACCCGGCACGCATCCGACGCCTGCTGCTCGACCCAAAGCTGCCGTTTGCAATCGAGTCCAGTGTCGATTCCACTAACAACAGACTGGCCCAGCATCTGGATCGAGGCCAACCCCTGCGCGTCTTGCTGGCTGAACACCAGAGCGCCGGCCGTGGTCGCCACGGGCGTCGGTGGTTGTCGCCGCCCGGCCGCGGTCTGTACCTGTCCATGGCCTGGGATTTCACAACCCGGGCGCGCGCCTTGAGTGCCTTGGCCCTGGTTGCGGGCCTGGCCGTCGCTGATGCGATCGCGCGGCACTCCAACATCCGGCTCGGGCTGAAGTGGCCCAACGACCTGCAGGTCGGCGGCAACAAACTGGGCGGCTGTCTGATCGATCTGCGGCAACCCGGCATGCAGCGCTGTCTGGCCATCATCGGAATCGGCATCAACGTCGACCTGGGCAGCACCGCTGGACCTGACCAGCCGTGGACCGACCTGGTGCGTGAAGGTGGTTGCAACGATCGCAACCGGCTGGCGGCCATGCTGATCAACGCGCTGGAACGCGATCTTGCGCTGTTCGAACAAAGTGGCTTCGCGGTTTTTCAGTCGCGCTGGAAGAACCATGACGTTTTGCGCGGCCGGCACCTGCGGCTGACCGGCAACGGCACCGACCTGGAAGGTTTGGGCTGCGGAGTCGATGCATCCGGTGCCCTGCTGCTGGAAACGACCACCGGCGTCCACACCATTCGTGCCGGAGAGGTTAGCGTGCGCCACCTGAACCGAGACCGGCGAGCTCCCGACCGAGGCGCAATGGGCCCGCGCTGATTCGCCGCGGGTTATCCTCTGTAGTGATGGTCAACCTGCTTTTCTCTCACTCCTTGCCGTCACCCTGGGCCACATGGTCTCTGGCCGGGACTGTTTGCGCATGAGTCCTTCGCTCTGGCGGTGGCTGGCCGCGCTGCTGCTGGTCGTTAACGTGGGCCTGTTGGTCATATATTTGCGCGGCGACACCGGCAATCCGGAACCTCAGCATGAAATTCCGCCGCTGGACCCACGCCTGCCGCGGCTGGTTTTGCTGCATGAGCGACCGATGCCCAACACAGCTGAGAGCGCCGAGTGCTTTACAATCGGGCCTCTGAATTCGCTGCTGGCGCAGCAACGGGCGGAAGACCGGCTGCGCGCCGCGGCCTCACAGATTCGCAGTCGCCAAACCAATTCGGACCGGGACCGCGGATGGTGGGTATTCCTGGCAGCCGGCACGCGATCCGAAGCCATGGCACTGACCCGAGAACTGGCCGAAGCGGGGCTGGAAGATTTCTTCGTAGTCACCCGCGGCGACATGGAAAACGTGGTCTCGGTCGGCTTGTATGAACACATCGAAAACGCTCGCGCGCGTCAGCGCCAGATGCTGGCGCGAGGATTCAACGCCGAAATGGAGATCCGGCGCGAGTCGGTCCCCCAGTTCTGGGTCGACTATCGTGCCGAGCCCGGCCTGGATACGGCCTGGCGATTCATCCTGGAAGCCTCACCCGGGGCACAGCGTCGGACAATTCCTTGCTGGGATGATTGAAAGGACAGGGTTCAGGGTTCAGGGTTCAGGGTTCAGGGTGGGCCCTGTCGGGGTGCTGTGGCTCGGGGAGGCCTTCGGTGGAGTTTAGGTCGCAGGCTTCGGTTTTTACCGGACCGCTAGGGCCGTGGCTCAGGCTGATGCGCTTTGATCGGCCGATTGGTCTGGCCCTGCTGCTGTGGCCCACCTGGTGGGGCTTGTGGATGGCCGCTGGTGGCGTGCCGCAGATCAAGAATCTGGTGATCTTCACCCTTGGCGTGGTGGTGATGCGCGCGGCCGGTTGCGTGATCAACGACTATGCCGACCGTAAGCTCGACCCACGCGTCAGCCGCACGCGCACTCGCCCCATCGCGACCGGCGAAATCAGCCCTCGGCAGGCCTTGATGCTGTTTGCCGCCCTGATGCTGATCGCCTTGACCCTGGTGCTGATGACCAATCGCCTGACCGTATTGCTGGCCATTGGCGGGGCTCTGCTGGCCGGGACTTACCCGTTCCTCAAGCGCTTCACGCATTTTCCTCAAATCGGGCTGGGCACCGCCTTCAGCTGGGCCATCCTGATGGCCTTTGCCGCCGAGACCGGCAATATTCCCGGCCTGGCCTGGTGGCTGTTCACAGTCAACCTGATCTGGACCGTGATTTACGATACCCAGTACGCCATGGCCGACCGCGACGACGACCTGGAGGTCGGCGTCAAGTCCACCGCCATTGCCTTCGGCCGCTTCGATGTGCCGGTCATCGCCGGGCTGATGGGCCTGATGGTCGCCCTGCTGGTGTTGATCGGCCTGATTTATCTGCCGACACCGGCCTGGTTCACCGCCGTGGTGCTGGTGTTCTTGCTGTTCCAGATCCAGTTGTGGCGCATCCGGGAACGTCGGCCTGAAATCTGCTTTCAGACCTTCCTGAGCAATCATTGGGTGGGCCTGGTGATCTTTGTCGGCATTGCCGGGTCGTTCGCGCTGCGGTAGGGTTTTCCAGTGGTCCTTCAGGCGCGCGCCACCACCCAAACATCAACGCGCTCAACCCCCGCTTGCAGCAACACCCGCGCGCACTCATGCAGGGTCGAACCGGTGGTCATAACGTCATCGACCAGCGCGACGTGGCGAGTTGCCGGCGGCAACCAGCGCAGCTCAAAGGCGCCGCGTACATTCCGGCTGCGGCGGTCAGCCGGCAGTTCAGACTGGCTGGCGGTCGAGCGCGAACGTCGCAGCGCCTCCAGCCACGGCAATCCTCCGAACCAGTGCGACATATCACGACTGATCAGGGCCGACTGGTTGAATCCGCGGCGCAAACGGCGCCGCACATGCAGCGGCACCGGCACCATCAGTTGCGGACGGGGCGCCCCCTGCTCGACCAGGCGTCGGGCCAGCAGATCGGCCAGCAGCCTCCCACCCGCCAGATCACCCTGAAACTTGAACCGTCGCACCAGACGCTCGATGACGCCCTCATAGGCAAACCCAGCCCAGGTGCAATGAAACGCGGGCAAAGCCATGGCGCAGCGACCACACAAATCGACACTGTGGTCCATCTCGACGCCGCAGCGGGCGCATTGCGCGGTCAGTATCGGCAACTCCGGCTCGCAACCGGCACAGCAATCGATCTCGGCGCGCCCGTCTTGCCCGCAGACCAGACACACCGGCGGAAACAAACTGCGCCGCAAGCCGTCCGCCCATCGCCTCATTCGCCAATGCGCCCGTATCTCTGCCAGAGCCGCTGACCTTCTGCTGATCTGCCGCAAGCATAGCGCAGCGGGCACGCAAATGGCCCAAATCGGTCCGGGAACGCCTCCGGTTCGGGTCTTTGTGATCGGGCTTGACCGGATTACCAGACCTGGGCGCTATCATGGCGGCGCCGTCAACTGCTCAGCAAAGCCAGTCCAAATGCGCAGTCCCCGCCCCTTCCCAAGCCGTTTTTTTGACCGCTTGGCCGAACACTACGAAAGCCACGCCGCACTTCAGACGGAAGTTGCCGAAAGGCTGTTGAGCCGCCTCGACGGGCTACGTTTCGAACCCTCCAGAATCGTGGACATCGGCTGCGCAGACGGCCGCCAGTGTCAGGCCCTGCACCAGCGCTTCCCAAAAGCGCGGGTCATCGGGATCGATCTGAGCACCGGCATGTTGAGCCAGGCCAAAGCGCGGCGGCGCTGGTGGCGCAGAAATTTCGAGCTGTTGCGCGCTGACGGTAGCCATCTGCCCCTGGCCGAAGATAGTGTCGACCTGATCTACGCCAACCTCAGTCTGGGCTGGCTGGACGACGTCGAGGCGGCGTTGCGCTGCTGGCGCCGCGTTTTGTGCCCCGGCGGGTTGGCCCTGCTGTCGACGTACGGACCGGATACCTTGCGCCCGCAGCGCGCTGGGTTGACACCGCCGGCGGCGTTTTCCCTGCTACCCGATGTTCAGCGCCTCGGCACGCTGCTGGTTCGGGCCGGGTTCACCGAGCCGGTATTGGACACCGACTGGATCACAACGGTGTTCCCCAGCCCGGAGGCCCTGCTGGCCGAATTGCGTGGCTGCGGGCTGTTGCCGGCCAGAACGCGCGGCCTTGGCAAACGCATGCACAAAAGCCCACTGCAGGCCAACGGCGAAAGCTCCGCCGAGTCCTGCCGCGCGGTCTGGGAGATCGTTTCTGCCTCGGTCTGGGCGCCGGAACCCGGGCAACCCGTTCGCGGCGCCGCCGGCGAAGAGGTCAGCGTGCCAGTTGACACGATCCGCGTGCGCCGACGCGACTGAAAAGCCGCCGGTAACAGCTGCCAGCATTCAGGCCGCGCACGAGCGCACGCTGTTGCGACCGCTGGTCTTGGCATCGTAAAGATGTCGATCAGCCTCACCAAGCAGCTTACGGTAGTCGTCCATATCAGCACTAGCCTCTGCCAGCCCGATACTGATCGTCACTTCGATGCGGCGACCGTTATCGACCCTGAATTCACTCTCGGCTACGCGTTGGCGAAGTCGGTCGCAGGCGTGATGCGCCTCTTCCAGGGTGGTGTCCGGCATGATCAAAGCAAACTCTTCGCCGCCGATTCGGGCCAGCGTATCTCCCGATCGCAGGGCATCGGTCAGTACGGAGGCCAACTGCAGCAGCACCGCATCACCCGCCAAATGGCCAATCTGATCGTTGATCTGCTTGAACCAGTCGATATCCAGCAGGGCCAGCACCAGCCTGGCACCGTCAACCCTCTGACTGCGCTGGAACTCATCAACCAATACAGCCATCGCGTGGCGCCGATTGTACAAACCGGTCAATGCATCGCGAACAGAATGATCGTGCAGTTTCGCAAGATAATCAGCTTCGGTATTGCCGACGTCCAGAAACTTAAGCACCGTCTTGCCGACACGCAGCTGGTCTCCGTCAGCCAGCCGACAACTTTCGATCGCCGTGTCATTAACAAAGCTGCGGTTGGTTGAGCCCATGTCTTCTACCCAGAAGCCGTCGCTCCGCGCCACGATGCGACAATGCGCTCTGGATACGCTACGCTCCGCGATTCTGAAATCGGTGTCCGTGCCGCGTCCGATGACGATCGATCCCGATGTCAAAGTCAGTCGGAACCCCAGACGATCTCCCCTGATCACAACCAGACTCGGCCCCTGCGCCTTGCGCGCGCCAGTACTGGTCCCCAGCAAAATGGTATGGGGGTCGGTAGGGTTTTCGCCGTCTTGTCGACTCATCAC
>SLJA01000009.1 GCA_007135355.1 Wenzhouxiangella sp. | reverse complement strand
TGGATCGCGGTCCTGCCGGCATGGTCCTGGATGCCGCCGGGGTCTTGCGCTGGCAGCCGGGCGCGTCCGATCTGGGCGATCATCCTGTCATTCTGTCGGCCATCGACCTGGAAGGCGAGATCTCGGTCCAGGAGTTCACCCTGACCGTGGTCGAGGCCCTGGTTGTTCCGGACGTGATTGATTTGCCCGAGGCTCAGGCCATCGCCGCGATCGAAGCGGCTGGCTTTGTTGGCGGCCGGGTCAGCCAGGTGCGCCACTTCGAGATCGAAGCCGGCCGGGTCGCTGAGCAACAGCCGCTGCCTGGCGGCCTGCAGGTTGCCGGTTCGGCGATTGATTTGGCCATTTCCACCGGCCCCGGCCCGATCGACGACAGCTTCCCGCCGGAGTTCCCGGTCGAAGCCATTCTGATCGAGCCGGACACGCTGCGTCTCCGCGCCGGCGAGCGCCGCCAGCTGCGCGCCTTTGCCGAGTTCGCCGACGGCTCGACCCAGTTGATCACCCGCGCGGTGGACTGGAGTGCCGTGGGTACCGCGGCCTCGGTCAGCGGCACCGGGGAAGTCCAAGCCCTGGCTGGTGGTCAAGCCACGATCAGCGCCGAGATCGACGGCGTGGTCGGCACGGCGCTGGTCATGGTCGTCCCCAGCCAGTTCGACGACGAAGCGCCGATTGCCGATATCAGCTCGCCTGGTGAGGGTGAGGTGGTATTCGAAGCGGTTGAAGTGATCGGCACCGCATCGGATGACAACCTGGTGCGCTTCGAACTGGCCCTGCGCCCGGCCGGCAATACCGGACCATTCGTGCTGCTCAACGAAGGCAGCGAGAGCGTCACCGACGGCGTGCTCGGTACTTTCGACCCGACCGTGCTGCTGAACGGCTTTTACCACCTGCGCCTGCGCGTACTGGATGCCGGCGGCAATGAGACCGTGACCGAGATCACCGTCCAGGCCGACGGCGAACAGAAAGCGGGCTTGTTTACCCTGGCCTTTACCGATCTGACCCTGCCGCTGGGCGGCCTGCCCATCGTGCTGGAGCGGATCTACGACAGTCGCGATCGGTCCATGGGCGACTTCGGCATGGGCTGGCGCTTAGGGCTACGGTCCATCGAACTGACCTGCGGCTCGCCGCTGGGCGAGAACTGGCATGTGGCGAAATCCGGACTGTCCTTCGCCCTGCTGCCCACGCGCGAGAAGGCGTGTGCGATCAGCCTGCCGGGCGGGCGCATGGAAGTCTTCGATATCGAGCCGAACGTCAGCAGCTCGCCGTTCGTGCCCTTCCTCAGCCTGAACATGCGGGTCAAGCCACGCAGCGGCAGCCTGGGCCAGCTCGAGATCCTCGGCAACCGCAATGTGCTGATCCTGGATCAGCAGCCTGGCCCGGTCAGTCTGGTGGACGATATGACCCTCCAGACCTTCCGCCCGCGCCAGTTCCGCTACACCATGCCCGACGGCACGGTGTTCGACTTCGAGGATGGCAAGGTCAGCAAGGTCACTGACCTGAACGGTAACCGCCTGATCTTCAGTGTTGGCGGTATCGAGCACTCTTCTGGCATCGGCGTCACCTTCCAGCGCGATGCACTGGGCCGGGTCACGGCCATCACCGATCCATCCGGTCACACCCAGACCTATGCCTACAGCGCCAACGGCGATCTGGCCTCGCATACCGACGTGCTGGGCAACACCACGCGCTTCTTCTACAACAGCCGCCACGGACTGGTGCGCATCGAAGACCCGCTGGGCAACAGCGCCATTCGCAGCGAGTACGACCAGCGTGGTCGATTGATCGCGCTGATCGATGCGGCCGGCAACCGCACCGAGCACAGCTATGACGATGAGGCGCGCCTGAAGACTACGATCTTCCCTGATGGCTCGGTGCGCACCGTGGCCTACGACCAGCGCGGCAATATCGAGGTGCAGGGCCAGCTGGTGACCATCGACGGTGTCCCGGTGTTCTCCGAACAGACCTGGGAGTACGACGACTTCGGCAACCCGACGCGCACGGTCGATGCCGACGGCGTGGTCGAGGAAGCCGAGTGGAACGACGAGCGCGAGTGGAGCCGCCGGGTAATCGACCCGGACGGGCTGAACCTGGTTGAAGAGCAGGACTTTGACGAGCGCGGCCGGGTGACCCGATTCACCGACGCGCTGGGTCGTCATCGCGACTATGCTTACGACAGCCGCGGCAACGTGGTCTTGAGTCCGGGGCCGGGTGGGGTAGACATCGCAATGGCCTACGACAACGGCGGCCGGATCACCGGCGTGGTCAACCCGCGCGGTGAGCGCACGCGCTTGAGTTACAACGCCGCTGGCCAGGTGATCGCACGCGAGATCGTCGATCCGCAAGGCCTGGTGCTGTCGCGCACTGAGTTTGTCCGCGACAGCAACGGTAGGGTCACGACTCAGACCGAAGTGCCGTTGGCCGGCGAGGGTGCCCCGCGCGTCACCAGCATCAGCTACGACGCCCTGGGCCGGATACTGAACGTCAGCAATCCGCTGGGCGAGATCACGAGCTTTGAGTATGACGCCAACGGTCAGACCACGGCGATCATCGACCCGCTCGGCCAGCGCACCGAGATGGACTACGACGCGCGCGGCCTGATGGTCGAGCGGCGGCTGCCGGACGGCGGCATCGAGCTGTTCGAGTATGACCATGCCGGCCGCCAGACCCGCCATATCGACCCCGACGGCGTGATCCACGACACCGAGTACGACGAACTCGGCCGGGCCGTTGCCAAGCGCGTGGACGGGGAGTTGATCATGCGCCGTATCCTGAGCCCCGGCGGACGCCTGAGCGCCGAGGTCGACGCCCTGGGTCAGCGCACCGACCACGAGTACGACGCCGCCGGTCGCCACATCCGCACCCGGCTGCCGGCAGTGTTCGATGCCGTCTCGGGCAGCCTGCAGCGACCCGAGATTCTGTTCGAGTACAACGCCCTGGGCCAGCGCACCGCCATGATCGACCCGCTGGGGCGCAGAACCGATTACGTCTACGACGCGGCCGGCCACCTGAGCCAGGTCGTCCATCCGGACGGCAGCGCGCGCCAGCACCAGTTCGACGCTGCCGGCCGGCATCTGTCGGTCACCGATGAAGAAGGCCACAGCAGCTTGTTCGAGTACGATGCCGCCGGCCGCCTAGTCCGGGTCTTGCAGCCGGCCCCGGGTCCGGGCGAAGAGCGCCCGGAAACGCGCTTTGTCTACGACAGCTTCGGTCAGCTGCGCACCCGCATTGATGCCCTGGGCCGGGTGACGGCCTTCGAATACGACGCCGCCGGCCGTCCGATCCGCACCATCCTGCCCGATGGCAGCACGCGGGAGACCGAGTACGACGCCGCCGGGCGCGCGATCCGCATCATCGACTTCGACGCCACGGTACTGGAGTTCGAGTTCGACGCCATGGGGCGGATGCTGAGTCGCTCCGCGCCTGGCCTGGTCGAGACGATCAGCTATACCGCCGCCGGCCGCCGCGCCGAGGTCAACGACAGTCGCGGCCTGACCAGCTTCAGCTACGACGGACGCGGCCGCATGACCGGCTTTGTCGAAAGCGACGGCTTAGGTCTCGACTACCAGTTCGACGCCAACGGCCGCATCGTCAGCCTGACCGTAGCCGGTCAGACCACCAGCTATACCTGGGACGCGCTGGGTCGGCTGGAATCGGTGACGACAGCCGCCGGTACCACCAGCTATGCCTACGACCTGGCCGGCCAGCTGCGCGAGAAGACCCTGCCCAACGGGGTGACCCGGCAGGCCGACTACGACCTGCGCGGCCGCCCGCTCAGCGTGGCCCTGCTGGGCCCGGACAACAGTCTGCTGGAGTCCTTCGTCTCGACCTACTCGCCGCGAGGCAAGCGCCTGTCGGTGACGACCAGCGACGGCTCGGTCGAGAGCTATGTCTACGACCCCATCGGCCGTCTGATCGAAGCCGGGCGCACGGGGACGGATGCCTTTGACTTGAGCTTCGAGTACGACCCGGTCGGCAACCGCCTGCGCCAGCTCTTGGATGGGGTCGAGACCCTGTACAGCTACGGGCCCAATCATGAACTATTGAGCGCCGGCGGCGATAGCTTCAGCTATGACGCACGCGGCAATCGCACCTCGGCCGTGGTCAAGGGCGAGGCGGTCAGCTACCAGTGGGATGCCTTCGGCCGCCTGGTCGGCGCGGTGAGCCCGGACGGCGCGGCCCAGTTCGACTACGACGTCGACAACCGGCGCGTGGCGCGTACGGTCAACGGCCAGCGCACCGGCATGCTGATCGACCCGCAAAGCGTGACTCGCTTCAGCCAGGTGGTGGCCGAGTTCGACGATCAGGCTCAGGTACAGGCGCGCTGGGACTATGGCCACAAGGTCCTGAGCCAGCACCGCGCCGGGCAGGTCCATCATTACGGCCACGACCATCGCGGCAGCGTGCACCTGTTGAGCAACGCCAGCGGGCAGGTTACGGATCGCTACACCTATCTGCCCTTCGGCGATCTGCTGAGCAGCACCGGTAGCACGCTTAACCCCTACCGCTTCAACGCCGAGCGTTGGGAATCAGCCGCGCTCAGCTACGACCTGCGGGCGCGCTCCTACGACAGCTGCAGCGGCACCTTCCTGTCGCGCGATCCGTTCCCGGGCTTCCAGAACCGGCCATTCTCGCTGCACCCCTACCAGTTCGGTGACGCCGATCCGATTAACCACGTTGATCCGCTGGGGCTGTTTACGCTGCCCGAGATCAGCATCACATCGATCATGCACAACACCTTGGGCATGTCCATGCGGGTTGTCCAGTTCTGCAAGGCTACCTCCAGACTGGAGCGTGTGCAGGTTCTGCTTGCCGGCGTCAACATGGTGGCTTTCTTTGTGCAGCATGCCTTCATAGAGCAGCAAGACGTGAGCATCAACGAGACTTTCAGGCTGAAGCGGGATACCGAGATGACGATCGGGCTCAGTTGGCCGATGGTGACGACCGAGTCGATGGGTGTGCTGCCGGCTACAACGGTTTCTTTCGACATCGACGGCTACCCGAGTATTGGCTTTACCTTTACGCGACAGGGGCCAGTGGGCGCACAAACGTCCTGGTCAAGAGAGATCGTCAAGATTTCGGCGTGTGCAGTTGTCTTGGCTTCCGCATCCTTGCGGCTCAATGCCGGTTTTGACTCGACCTCTGACACCCCCTTCGACTGGTCACTGGAGCTTGTGTTCTCAATCGGTGCCGACAGCGATGATGGGGGCCAGGAGATGCCAGTCGACTGGGGTGATGTGTCCTATCAACTGCTGCCTTGGTAAATCGATGAACCGATTTCTGCTCCTGCTGCGCGTAGCAAGACAGGGAACCTCCGGATCTTGTCCAAATGCTGCACTCAACCTTTCGGAATGGCCAGGCCTGGCTGATCGTGTTTTTCGTCGCGCTGCTGGGCTTTGCCGCCGGTAGCACGACGCTGGCCCAGACGCAGCCCGGCGGCGGCTCGCCGGATCCTGGTGACCAGGTCTTCCACGACCGCTTCGAGGGCCCGCCTAACGAGCCGCCGCTGATCGAGTCGATTCCGGACCAGGCGATCGCGGCGCTGTCGCAGTTCAGCTACCAGGTCATCGCCACTGACCCGGCGCCGCCGTGGGATGTGCTGAGCTACGCGCTGGACGAAGCGCCGGCCGGCATGGACATTGATGCCGAGGGTGGCCTGATCACTTGGGTGCCGACCGAGGAACAGATCGGACCGCATCCGGTACTGGTTCGGGTGAGTGACCTGTATGGTGGTATTGCGCTGGAGGGCTTTCAGATCACCGTGCTTGATGCAAAGAACCAGGCG
>SLJA01000299.1 GCA_007135355.1 Wenzhouxiangella sp. | reverse complement strand
TCTCGGCGACCGAGATCGCTGAGGAAGGCCGCCAGGTTGTTCAGCGAAACGGCCAGATCGGGCGTGAACGCGTCCGGACGGGCTGCGGCTAGCTCACGCCGGAGCCCTACCGCCTCCTCCGCTACAGCCAAGGCATCCTCACGGCGGCCGAGATCGCTGAGGAAGGTCCCCAGGTTGTTCAGCGAACTGGCCAGATCGGGCGTGAACGCGTCCGGACGGGCTGCGGCTAGTTCTCGTCGGAGTCCTACCGCCTCCTCCGCTGCAGCCAAGGCATCCTCTCGGCGGCCGAGACCGCTGAGGAAGGTCGCCAGATTGTTCAGCGAATGGGCCAGATCGTCGCTAAACCTAGCTGCATCAGAATAGTACAGTTGGCGCGCTAGTCTCTCCGCCTTTTCTGCACTTAACGCAGCCTCATCGCGGAGACCAAGATCGTTCAGCCGGCTAGCAAGATTTGCGGTCCAAAACATAGCCCGGTAAGCGGAGGTCGTCAGGAAGCCACCATCTGCCGCTAGCGCGTTCTCATATGCCTGGGCTAGCCGGCTGGTGATCTCTGAGGCAGTTTCGCGCAGCACCAGGGTGCGGGTCGGCAGCGCAAAGGCCAATGGCTCCAGGGCTGCAGGATCATCGATCTCAGCCGCCAGCGCCCGTAGCCAACCCAGCAACCGCGTTCCGGTCTCCCGTTCCAGGTCTGTGGCTGTCGAGTCTTCGACGGCATAGGCATAGTCTTGAAGCAATCGCATCAGCGAACGCGCAGCAGCCGCGCCGGTCAGGGCGTACGCCCGCTGCACCGCCGCTACGCCCTCGGCTTGTCGAGCAGGCGGGGCTTCGAACTCCTCCACGATTACCGCCTCGCCGATCAGGTCAGGCTGGATTGTGCCCAAGCGTGGCATCAGGTCGCCCGCTTCTTCTTGGCGTGTCCCCAGCGGTGGCAGTTCCTGCTGCAGCAGCACTGAAAGCGCCTGAGTGTTGGCGGCCATCCCGATCCCAGCTAGCTCGCCCTGCAGCGTTGTTGCCAAACCAGCTAACGGCAGACCGCCGGTCATGCCGTTGAAGGCGACAAGATGCCGAATCGCCGCAGCCTCTGGGTCCGTGCCCGCCAGCCGCTCGAACCGCTTCAGTTCCCGCCGGCCCAGATGCCGCGCGGCATCCAGCCGACGCAGCGCCAGCGCCTCCGCCAAACCGCGCTCATGCGCGATCACGCCCGCCATTACCAGCGAGAGCGCGTTTCCAAATTGGTATTCGGAGAGCCGTGCGGCGAAAGCTTCATTTTCGCCGAGCTCCGGAAGGGAACGGGCCGCGGTACCGTGCAATGCAGCCGTGGCCGCAAGCGCCTCGGCCAGCACCCGCCGCCGTTCCTCGATTCCGTCCAGACCTGACAAAGGGTCCGGGCGTTGCTTGTAGAAGAGGTCCCGGCGGGCAGCCGAGTCATTCATCGGCGAGTTACAAAGTTCATGCCACCAGCCATAACCTTCCGGCGCCTGCCGGTCCAGTAACAGGAGGCGCAGCTTGACACCCTTCATGGCCGGTGAAGCAGCCAGCCGGTCGAGCCAGCGGCCCAGCGCCTCGTACCCCGCTGCCGCGTAGTCGATCACCAGCAGCGTCGATCGATCCCATTGGTAGCTCGCCGATTCAAAGACTTCTGCCAAATGCGGTAGTGCCCGAAACGGCAGAAAGCCCGCCAGCCAGTCGGAGCCGGGTTTCTGCGCTCCGTCGACTACGGCACAGAGCCCGATTGCCAGCCGCGTCTTGCCGGTCCCTGCCGGACCGATCAGCCCATGGACCGAGATGTCCACATCTTCGGCCAGCCACGACTGCAGATCGGCCAGCTCCTGTTCGCGCCCGATCAGCGGCAAGCGGCCGCGCACAGGATCCAGTACATCCAGTTCCCGAACCCGTTCATCTCGGGTCGGCCGCCTGCGACGGTCTGGCCCCGGCACCTGCTTGCGATCAATCGGCAAAACCAGCCCAGAGTCGCCGAAGCGAAGCGAAACCGCGTTGCCGTCACCTGTGACGACAATGCTTTGGCTCACATCGCCAGAAGCAGAAACGGAACGATTTATCATGCAAACAGCCCACCCCTACGCTGCAAATAAAAGCGGAGGAAACACCCCACTCACCGGAATGCGGGTGTGTGAAACTCTCCTTTTCGCAGTCTGCCGGTCTGGTCGAGGCGGGTCAAGTTTTCGGTTTGCCGAAAGAGTCAGCTTCGAATCGGGTCGCTTCGGAGACTTTGCATACAACTTGCGGTGGCAGGCGGAGGGTTCACTCCGCACATAAGGCAGACTTTTGAACCGGCGGAGATTGCTACGTCATTAACGGTCGAGCAGTGCCAGTCGGCGGCTGCAGCGAACGGGCACAGTGATTCGGCAATGAATTACCCGCGCCTCTCAGCCAGCCTCGGCATACCGCCGGTAGCGGTAGTAGGCCGCGCAAGCCCCTTCATCGGAAACCATGCAGGAACCAATTGGATTGCGCGGCGTGCACACAGTGCCAAAGATCTCGCAGTCAGTGGGCTTTTTGACCCCGCGGATCACGGCCGGGCACTGGCACGCCTTGTTTTCGCGCACTTCCCTTTCGACCAGGTCGAAGCGTTTTTCCGCGTCGAACCGGGCGAAACGGGATTTGATGCGCAAGCCACTGTAAGGCACCGTGCCGAGACCGCGCCAGGCAAATTCCGGGCGCAGCTCCAGGGTCTCGGCAACCAGCGCCTTGGCCTTGGCGTTGCCCTCGCGTTGCACGCCGCGCTTGAACTGGTTTTCCACTTCGGCCCGCCCTTCATTCAACTGACGGATCAGCATGACGATGGAGGCCATGACGTCCAGCGGCTCGAAGCCGGCGATGACCACCGGGCGCTGGTATTCCTGGGCGAAGAATTCGTACGGCTCGGAGCCGATGATGGTTGAGACGTGCGACGGGCCCAGGAAACCGTCGACGCGCACCTGGCCCAGATCGCGCACTTCGGGCGAATCCAGAATCGACTGGATGGCCGAAGGAGTGAGCACGTGGTTGCAGAACACGCTGAAGTTGTCCAGGCCCATCTTCTCGGCCTGCTGAATGGCCAGCGCGGTCTGCGGTGTGGTGGTCTCAAAGCCGATGGCGAACATCACCACCTGCTTGTCCGGGTTGTCGCGGGCGATGTTGACGGCCTCGACGGTGGACTGGACCACGCGCACGTCCTTGCCCTGCCCGCGGCTTTTAAGCAGGCTGTTGCGGCGCGAGGCCGGCACCCGCAGCATGTCACCATAGCTGGCCAGGATGACGTCTTCGCGCCCGGCCAGCTCAATGGCCATGTCCAGTCGCGCAACCGGCAGCACGCACACCGGGCAGCCCGGGCCATGGACCATTTCGACGTTGTCGGGTAGCAGATCGGGAATGCCGTAGCGGAACACCGCGTGGGTGTGACCGCCGCAGAACTCCATCAGGTGGTAGCGGCGATCCGGCCTGGCCTCGCGCTTGATCAACTTGGCCAGGGCGCCGGCCGCCTTGCCGTCACGAAACCCGTGGATGTAGCGCATCGGTGGATGCTCCTATGGTTTCGGCCAGTTCGCGGAACAACGCCAGCGATTCCTCGGCTTCCTTGACATTCAATTTGGTAATGGCGTAACCGACGTGCACGATGACGTAGTCGCCGACTTTGACATCGTCGATCATCGCCAGCGAAATCTTGCTGCGCACGCCGCCGACTTCGACGGTGGCCTGATCAAAGTCATGCAGTTCTTCGACGTAGGCGGGAATGGCTAGGCACATAGTTGGTTAAATCCGATCCTTTGAAGTGCAAACAGGTACTTCAGATGAGGGTTCACCTTAGCGCAGACTAACCGAGGCTAAATTGCGCTGGGTCAAATCAATGCCGGCAAGCGCCCGCACCGGTCGTCTTCAACCACCTCAGACACCCGGAGCGATGGATTTAGTCCTGATCAGCGGCGTGACTGTCGGACAGACCCCGACTGGTCAATATTCGAGCAATACGCGCGCCGTAGCGCTCTGAAGTCAACAGATCAGAGGGCTCGACCTGCGGCGGACCCCCGCCAAAAGAAGGCAGGGTATTACCCATCGGCCCCAGGAACGAGCCCAGGCGGTTCACGCCATTCTTCTGACTGAGTTCACCCGTGCCGACCCAGATCATGCCGTGCTGCATGGCGTTGGTGACGAGATAGAGCAGTGTGCCCTGCTTGTCGCCACTGGGAGAATTGGAGTGGGTGAAGCCACCGGCAATCTTGTCTTTCCAGGCTTGCCGCAGCCAGATGGTGCTGGCAGCATCAAGGAAGGCTTTGAACTGCGCTGCCACGCCGCCCATGTAGGTCGGGGAACCGAATACGATCGCATCCGACTGGCTCAGTCGCTCGAGAATTGCCGGGTCACTCCAGCTGCCTTCGGTGATTTGCGCACCGCTTATCGGCAACAAATGAGCGATCGTGCCGCTGACCTGTCCGGCACCTTCGGCGACAGCTTCAGCCATGAGCCTGGTGTGGCCCATTCCCGAAAAATACACAATAGAAACGCATGGCATGAAAAAACTCCCTTTTGTCGGCGCGCAGACCTGATACAGCCAAAAACAGCATTGTGCGCCAGGTTTTGGCTCCGCTGCAAAGAAACCGTCCCGACTTTGCGCTGATCAGGCGGATGCCATCAGACAGAGCAACACTTGTCATTCGACCACGGCGCGACTATTCTCTTGACTCTGGAAAGTCAGGGGCTTGCTAGTGGCGTTGCATCACCTTCCAGCGACCATTCTGACAGTGCTGGTCGCACTGGTCCGCGTCGACTTGCTAGTCTAATCTGATATATCGTAACGTTCGCGGCGTGATGCGCGGGCTGGCATCTGCAAAGGAATATACGGCATGAAGCAGGAGCGTGAACTGATACTGCGCATGGCAGAGGCGCAGTCGCCCGGCCGGGAGGAATGGATGAGTCGCTCGCGACTCGACGTCTGGTTCCAGTTGATGCGAGTCGGCTCGCTTGCGATATCCGGCATTGCCGTGTTTGTGGGCGGGGCGGCCGCGCTGTTCTCAGGCTATTGGAGCCCGTTGATCCTTTTGGCGCTGGCCGGAGCAATCGCCATTCAGATCGGGACGAACCTCACCAATGTCTCGTTCAACTGGAAGGCAGTCGCCGCCCGCGGCAGCCGGCCCGCGGATCCCCGGGGCTCGAGCGCCCCGGTGCAACTGGGTCTGGTCGAACCGGAGGAGGTTCGTCGCGTCGCCTACTTCGCGTTCGGCGTGGCCATTTTGATCGGGGTCTTGCTGGTCTGGAGCGTCGGTTGGCCCATCCTGCTGTTTGGCATTCCCGGAATCGCAGTGGGTTATTTTTATTCAGCGCCGCCGATTCGTCTGGCCTACCTGGGCCTGGGAGTGGCCGCGGTTTTCCTGTCGATCGGGGCAATGGTCGTCGGATCCTATTACACGGTAACGCTCACCGTCTCGCCGACTGCGATGATTGCTGCGCTCCCGATTGGACTGCTCGCTGCCGGCATCATGCATACAAACGATCTGAGGGATCATGATGGCGACGTTCGTCACGGCAAGCGAACGTTGTCGACCCTCCTGGGCGGAACAGCACCCCCCCGCCTGCTCCTGGCGCTGGTGGCCGGGGCCTATCTCAGCATTCCCGCCGGAGTCGCGACAGCGCTGCTGCCATGGCCGACGCTGATCGTGATCGTGACACTCCCGCTGGCCGTCCGACAGGTCAGGCTCGTGTTCCGCGAGCAGGACCCGAAGCTGCTGAATGAAGCCTGGTTCATGGGGGTCAAGTTGATGACCGCCTTCGGTGTGCTGTTCGTTGCCGGGTTGCTGGTTGGCGTCTGGCTGGGATGAGTCACGCCAGATTCCACAAGGGGCTGCCCTGGTTCACCCTCGGTTTCTTTCTGGCCGTCGCGTGGAGTGAAG
>SLJA01000226.1 GCA_007135355.1 Wenzhouxiangella sp. | reverse complement strand
GGCCAGGATTGAAAAATCAAGACTCCAATCAAGCGTGTTTGCCAGCGACAACAATCAAACCAGCAATGGGTCGACCGGACTCATGTCTAATCGTTGTTTCGAAAAACCGGCTGTCCCCCAGACCAGCTGCCTGCAGCGTTTCCTGCAAATACTGCCGGGAGTGACGATATCTGCCGCTCTTTGGATCCACATCAAACCCTTCGGCAGTGGTCACTTCAACGGAAAACCCGAAAAGCCCTTTGGGCGCAAGCGCGCGTTGAATCTTCCCAAATAACTCGTCAAGCTTGCCATGGTAGACAAAGACGTCAGCCGCAGTAACTGTTTGCCAAAGTTGTTTCTCCTCGTCAAGAAACCGGCCAATATCTGACAGACAAAGTCGCCGATAGCGTCTCTTGGCCCGAGCCTGCATCAACATTTCAGCAGACAAATCAACGCCATCAACTGCATCGCAGTGGCCGGCCAAACACTCGCCGACCAGTCCCGTGCCGCAACCGAGATCAAGCACCTCGCCCAAGTCATCCCCAACCAGTTCCGTCAGACGATCAGTCAACTCTTCCGGGATTCGATAAGCCAGGCTTTCCCTGAGATGATTGTCAAAAGTCTCTGCCATACCATCGAACAAATCGCGGACGTATTCCGGCGACGCAAACGACGGGGGCGACCCTGAAGCCACGGCAAAAAGATGGCGTGCACGGGCGTTACTGGGCAACCTGCTAAGCGCCACGGCCAAATGTTGCGCAGCCTCATCAGGCCGACCGGTAAGCAGCAAAAGTTCGCCAAGCCCCGAACGCGCGTAGGTATTGTCAGGCTGAACCGCAATCGCTTGGCGGTAGACTGTCTCGGCTTTCCCCAAGGCTCCGGAAGCGGTTAGACCCTGGGCCTCCCTAATCAGACTGTTGGCCAGTATGTTGGCCTCCGCTGTCGCTGAGTCGTTCGCGGTCTTTTCCAGTTGAAGGAGCAAGTGCTTTAGCGACGGAGCATCTGGGTGAAGCCGCAGCGCTTTTCGCAGTTCAGCTTTGGCTTTCGAGCCTTGGTCCGTCTCAATTAACGCAACCAGGAACGCATTCCACGCAGCCAAAAGCTCAGGGGATAAGTTGAGCGCGCGCTGGGCGGTTTCGAGCGCCTCAACCACTTGACCACATTTTCTCTGGGCAACCGACAGATTAGACAAAAGTGAAGCATTCTCTGGGTTCTGAATCGAAGTCTCTTCGAGCCAGTCTCGAGCTGCCTCATAGCGGCCTAAATGCAGCAATAGACCTGAATAAAAAACTGCAGCATCAACGTCTACCGGGTGCTCGGCAACTAGCTCGGCGGAAACAGCCAAAGCTGCTTCTGCATTGCCCTGTTGCCACAGAGTAGCCGCCTCTTTTAGTGCAGGAGATTTCATGGTTTTATGCAAGCCTGGTTGCCTGTCTCGCGTGGCAGTGCGGAAAATCCGGGAAAACGTGCCTGGGCTCCAAGACGGGCGTGAATGCGTAGTAGCTGGTTGTACTTGGCCACCCGGTCGGAGCGGCACAGGGAGCCGGTCTTGATCTGGCCGGCACCGGTGGCTACGGCCAGGTCGGCGATGGTGACATCCTCGGTCTCGCCCGAGCGATGCGAGATGATGGTGCCGAAACCGGCCTTGCGCGCCATGGCGATGGCCTCCAGAGTTTCGGTCAGGGTACCGATCTGGTTGGGCTTGATCAGGATGGCGTTGGCAATGTCCTCATCGATACCGCGCTTGAGAATCTTCGTGTTGGTGACAAACAAGTCATCGCCAACCAGCTGCACCTTTTCGCCCAGGCGCTCGGTCAGCGTCTTCCAGCCGGCCCAGTCGCTCTCGTCCATGCCGTCTTCGATCGAGATGATCGGGTAGCGCTCGGCCAGCCCGGCCAGGTATTCGGAAAAACCCTCGCTATCAAACGACCGGCCCTCTGATTCCAGATGGTAGCGACCCTCGGAATAGAACTCGCTGGAGGCCACGTCAAGCGCCAGGGCGATTTCCTTGCCGGGCCGGTAACCGGCCTGCTCGATGGCCGTCATCAGCAAGGCCAGCGCGGCCTCGTTGGACTCCAGATCCGGGGCGAAACCACCCTCGTCACCGACCGCGGTGTTCAGGCCACGCTCGCGCAGAATGCCTTTCAGGGCATGAAAGATCTCGGCGCCGGCCTGGAGGGCGGCCGGAAAATCGGCCACGCCGACCGGCATGACCATGAACTCCTGGATATCGACCCGATTGTCGGCGTGCGCACCACCATTGAGGATATTCATCATCGGCACCGGCAGACTGGCGGTCTGCCCACCGCTCGCCAGCAGATATTCATACAGCCACTGCCCGCGCGCACGCGCCGCGGCGTGCGCCGCCGCCAGCGACACCCCGAGCAGCGCATTGGCGCCAAACGCCGACTTGTTTTCAGTGCCGTCGAGTTCAATCAGGCGCCGATCCAGCGCCTCCTGATCGTCGGCAGCCATTCCGGTCAGAGCCGACGCAATCTCGCCATTGACTCGCGCCACCGCCTGGCTGACCCCTTTACCCAAGTAGCGCCGGGCATCACCATCGCGCAGCTCCACCGCCTCGCGCTTGCCAGTCGAAGCACCCGAAGGCACCGCCGCCCGGCCGACGCTGCCGTCGTCCAGTAACACCTCGGCCTCTAGCGTCGGATTACCGCGCGAATCGAGAATTTCCAGGGCTTGGATGTGTTTGATTTTCATGGTTTGCTCGGTATTTGGATGTTTGTGGAACCGCAGATGAACGCGGATAAACGCAGATAAAAACGCAAAAGGCACTCCGGTCTTCGTTAGTTTTCCATGTTTTCATCAGCTGGGTCTATCGCAGCAGGCCGGAAATGTGCAACTGCTGCATTTTCTTTATCCGCGTTCATCTGCGTTCATCTGCGGTTAAATCCTGTTCTTCACCACCCGATCTATCTCGACCAGCGTCTCCAGCAAGCCACGCATATCGGCCAGACGCATGGAGTTCGGTCCATCGCACAGGGCACGATCCGGATCGGGATGGGTTTCGCAGAACACGCCGGCGACGCCGACGGCAACGGCCGCGCGCGCCAGCACTGGAATGAACTCGCGCGCCCCGCCCGAGGACGTGCCCTGCCCGCCGGGCAGCTGCACTGAGTGCGAGGCATCGAACACGACCGGACAACCGGTTTCGCGCATAATCGCCAAGCCGCGCATATCGGCCACCAGGTTGTTGTAGCCAAACATGTAGCCGCGCTCACAGACCATGATCTGCTGGTTGCCGGTAGCGTGCGCTTTTTCCACCACCCGACTCATCTCCCACGGCGACAAGAACTGGCCTTTCTTGATGTTGACCGGCTTGCCGGTCGCGGCCACCTTCCGAATGAAATTGGTCTGCCGGCACAGGAAAGCCGGGGTCTGCAGCACATCAACCACCGCCGCGACCTCGTCGATCGGGGTGTCTTCGTGGACATCGGTCACGACCGGCACACCAATCTGTCCCTGCACCGCCTCGAGGATTTTTAGTCCACCCTCTAGACCCGGCCCACGGTAGCTCTTGACCGAGGTGCGATTGGCCTTGTCGAACGAGCCCTTGAATACGTAGGGCATCGCCAATTCGTCAGCCAGGGTTTTTAAGTGGCCGGCTATCTCCAAGCATAGACCCTCGGACTCAAGTGTGTCGGGGCCGGCGATCAGGAACAACGGCTGCTCCAGACCGACCTCGAAATCTCCGAGCCTCATCCTGCCCCCTTGCAGGCACGCTTGCGATCGAGCGCGGCGCGGATGAACCCGGTAAACAGCGGATGGCCATCGCGCGGGGTCGAGGTGAATTCGGGGTGGAACTGGCAGCCCAGGAACCACGGATGGTCGGGCAGTTCAATGATTTCGACCAAGGTGCCATCGACCGAAAAACCGGACAGACGCATGCCATTCGCGGTCACTGCCTCGCGGTAGCCATTGTTGAATTCGTAGCGATGGCGGTGTCGTTCCAGCACTTCATCCTTGCCGTACAGCTTGCGCGCCAGGGTATCGCTGACCAAGTTGCAGCGCTGGGCGCCCAGGCGCATGGTGCCGCCGAGATTCGAGTTTTCACTGCGCAGTTCGCGCTGGCCTTTCTCATCCATCCATTCAGTGATCAGGCCGATTACCGGATGCGGCGTCGCAGGGTTGATTTCGGTCGAGTGCGCGTCTTCCAGGCCGCAGACATTGCGGGCAAATTCAACCACCGCCGTTTGCAAACCCAGGCAGATTCCCAGATAGGGCACGCCGTTCTCTCGGGCATGGCGGATGGCCGCGATCTTGCCTTCGAAGCCGCGTTCACCGAAACCGCCGGGCACCAGGATGGCGTCGACGTCTTCCAGCATGCCGACGCCGCTGCCCTCAATCTCCTCGGATTCCACCGGCTTGATCTTCACTGCAATGCGGTCGGCCAGTCCGCCGGCCAGCAATGCCTCGTTGAGCGACTTGTAGGCATCGGCATGCTCGACATATTTTCCGACCATGGCAATAGTGACCTCGTGCTGCGGCCGGGCCCGGCGCTCGACCACCTCTTCCCAGTCCGACAGGTCGGGGGGTGAAGCCTTGATGCCCAGTCGGTCCAGAACAATACGGTCCAGGCCCTGGCGGTGGTAGAACAGCGGAATCTTGTAGATGTTGTCGACGTCCACGGCCGAAATGACCGCCTCGGCCGGCACGTTGGTGAACAGGGCGATCTTCTTGCGCTCGTCGTCGGAGATCATGCGCTCGCAGCGGCACAACAAAACGTCGGGCTGAATACCGATCGAGCGCAGCTCTTTAACCGAGTGCTGGGTCGGCTTGGTCTTGATTTCGTTCGCCGCCTTCAGATACGGCACCAGGGTCAGGTGCATGAACATGGCCTGGCGGCCGTATTCGGCGCCGAGCTGACGGATCGCCTCCAGAAAGGGCAGCGATTCGATGTCGCCGACCGTGCCGCCGATCTCGACCAGGGCCACGTCATATCCTTCGACGGCCTGGTTGACCGAGTCCTTGATCTCATCGGTGATGTGCGGGATGACCTGGACCGTCGAGCCAAGATAATCGCCGCGCCGCTCTTTAGCGATCACATTGGCATAGATTCGACCCGTGGTGAAGTTATTGCGCTGCGTCATGCGCGTGCGCACAAAACGCTCGTAATGGCCAAGATCGAGGTCGGTTTCAGCGCCGTCTTCGGTGACAAACACCTCGCCATGCTGGAACGGGCTCATGGTGCCCGGGTCGACGTTGATGTAGGGATCGAGCTTTAGCAGGGTCACCCGCAACCCCCGGGCTTCGAGAATCGAGCCCAGCGATGCCGCCGCGATGCCCTTGCCGAGTGACGACACCACGCCACCGGTTACAAAAATCAAAGAGGTCATGCCCGGTTTCCCTGCACGTCTTAGGTCCGGGCTGACATTGTACCTGCAAACGCCGGACGCCCCAAGGATCTCGCGCTTCAGACAAGCCAGATCATGCTGACCATGCGGCCACAAACGCGGTCGCGGCGGTAGGAGAAAAAACGCTCTGGGGCGGTGTAGGTGCAAAGCCCGCAATCAAGCACCGCACCGACCCCGGATGCCTTCAGCTGGATTGTCGCGATGGCCTTGAGGTCGGCCAACCAGCGATCGCCGCGGCCGGGAACAAAATGCATCGCAAATTCACGGCCTGAGGCCAGAAAGGCTGTGCGTACCTCCGGCCCGACTTCGAAAGCGGCCTGAGCAATGCCCGGACCGATCCAGGCCACCAACTCTCCGGCGGCCAGGGGCAAACGGCCGACCAACCGCGGCACAATCCCGGCCCGTAACCCACGCCAGCCGGCATGGGCGGCCGCGACCAGGCGCGCGCGACGATCGGCCAGCAGCAGCGGCAAACAATCGGCTGTCTGGATAGCCAACACCTGACCGCGACGGTCGGTCCAGGCTGCATCGGCCTCGATGCCAGGG